>JAXDHW010000118.1:0-6060 GCA_034664365.1 Thermoleophilaceae bacterium | reverse complement strand
CCGGTGGCGAGCGCGACCCCGATGCTCGCCGTGAGGAAGTGATGCTCGCCGTCGAGCACGAACGGCTCGCCGAGCGCCTGCTGCAGCCGGTCCGCGACCACAAGCGCGTCGCGGCCGCCGCCCACCTCCTCGCACAGCACCACGAACTCGTCGCCGCCGAACCGCGCCACCGTGTCGGCCGGGCGAAGGGCCGACGCGAGCCGCGGTCCGATCGCCTTCAGCATCTGATCGCCGGCGTCGTGGCCGAGGCTGTCGTTGATGAGCTTGAAGTTGTCGATGTCGAGGAACATCACCGCCGCGCTCTGCCCGGCCGTCTCGCGCCTGGCGAGCACGTGACCGAGACGGTCGAGGAAGAGCTCGCGGTTCGGCAGCCCTGTCATGGGATCGTGCAGGGCGTTGTGGCGGACCGACTCCTCGGCCCGCCAGCGCTCGATCGCGGCGCCGAGCACGTGGGCGACAGAGCGCAGGAAGTTGGTGTCCTCGTGGCTGAACGCGCGGTGCTGCACCACCTGGCCGCCCATCGCGCCGTAGGGGTGGCGCGGCCCCGGGATCGGGATCACCAGCCCGCTGATCGCGCCCGCAGCGGCGAGTTGCGGCAGCGCCGCGAAGCGGTCCTGCTCGCGGAAGTCGTCGATGATCACCGTCTCGTCCGCGGAGGTGACGAAGCCGGGCACGGTCGACGGGTCGGACGCGACAGTCAGCCGACCGGTCTCTCCCTCGAGGGCCCCCACGGCCGCAGTCAGCAGCAGCTCGCCCGACAGCGGCGTCAGCTCCCAGACCTGGCACTCGTCGAGCTCGAGCTGCTCCGCGGCGATCCGCGCCGACTCGGCGGCGAGCTCGGGCAGGGGTAGTCCCTCGAGGCCGCGGCGGCCGAGCTCGGCCACGGCGGCCTGCCGTGCCGCGTGGCGGCGCAGCTCGCGCTCGCCACGCTTGCGCTCCGTGATGTCGACCCCCGTCGCCACGACGTGGTCCGGTTCGCCCGCCGCGTCGCGTCCGACCACCGCCGACCAGGCGATCAGCCGCCGGTCCCCGTCACGCGTGATCAGGCTGAACTCGAACTCGCTTGGCCCGCCGGTGTCCATCAGCGCGTTCCACTCGTCGTGCGCCCGCTCGAGCTCCTCGGGGACGAGCATGAACTCGCTGATGTGGCTTCCACGCGTCGCGTCCGCGTCGTAGCCGGTGATGCGCTCGCACGCGCGGTTGAAGCCCTGAAGCTGGCCGTCGAGGCCGAAGATCATCACGAGCGCCGCCGCGGTGTCCACGACGCTGACGACGAAGTTGCGCTCGTCGGTCAGCCCGAGGATCAGGCGGTCGACGCGTCCGCGCAGCGAGGCCACGAGGACCCCTGCCACGAGCATCGTGCCGACGGTGATCAGCCACCATGCCGCCCCCGCGCCGAACACCGGCAGCAGCCCGCGGGTCGTCCCGCCCATCGCGATCGGGTCGCGAAGGATGAGCACGCCCGCGTAGGCGGCCCCCGTCAGCGCGAGCTGGATCGCCGCTCGCTTGCGCGGGAAGAAGTACCAGGCGTAGACGTTGCTCCACAGGTAGAAGAGGACGAACGGAGTGCTGCTGCGCCCGCTGAACTGGATCGCGAGGCTGATGAGGGCGATCCCGAGCGCCACCACGAGCTCCCACTGCCGCAGCGTGAGCTTGGCGCCGTGACGCCCCATCACCCACGCGGCGGTGTAGGTCACGGCGACGAGGGGAACCAGCAGCAGATCCTGGCTCGCGGCGGGGTGCGGCAGGGCGAGCCAGACCGTGACGAGCGTCGCGCCCGCGGCGTACAGATACGCCCCGGTCCGCGCCATGAGCGCACCCTCCGGGTGACCTTCGGTCGCATGGACCGCCTCCTGGGCGTGGAAACGCCCGGACATCCACCTGTCCATCCGGTATCCATCGGCAAATCCGGGGCGAATATCAACGTCCGCTGGCGCCTGCGCGCCAGGCCGAGCTACCGGTGGCCGCGGATCTCGTCGACCTGGTGATACGTCCCGCGGTTCTGCCACGGGAAGGGCGGCGTGTCGACGGCGCCCGCGGTGTTCGGGACGAGCTGGTCGCACGACGGCGGGTCGGTGTCGGCGCAGGTCGCCTGGAGCTTCCACTTCGAGGTGTCGGAGCCGCGCTTGGCCACAACCTCCGCCACCGCCGCGCGGAGCGTGTTGATCAGCACGTCGCGGCAGTGGCGCCGCGCACGTCTCAGCCGCTTGCCGCCCGCCGGCAGCGCCACCGGGCCACCGCAGTAGATCCGGGAGAAGCGGCCGCGCTCGTGCCGGCCCAGAACGTTGCGCAGATCCTTCTGCACGTGCGACGTCCAGACCCAGCCCCAGTCGTCGGGGCCGCCGATGCCGAGCACGCGGTCGCGGACGATCCCGAACAGCTTCCTGCCGAGCCCCGGCTGGAACTCCGCGCGGACGAGGCGCGGCCACCAGGCATCCATCAGGACGATCCCGGGGCTGTGCTCGTAGACGTTGTCGCCGTTCCTGTCGAGCCGGTTGCTGCCCGACTTCACCCACGCGTCGAGCAGGCTCAGCATCTGGCGATCGGTGCCGGTCGCCTTCCCGATCACCCGGCGGATCCACGGGTACACGTCCTCGCCGCGCAGGTCGGTCGTCGCCGAGAGGTTGACCGCGCGTGTGAGCTGCGTCAGGTCGACCTTGCCGTGGGTCCGCTTGGCCTGCGCGAACACGTGGTTCTGGAGGATCTTGGCGTGGTGCACGGGACCGTTGCTCCACTCACGCGGCCCCTTGCGCCAGCCGGGCGCCTCCTTGTTGTTCCAGGAGACGATCAGGCCCCCGCCGCGCGTGGGGTTGACCGCGCGCGGGCGGTGTGAAAGCGGGATCGACCTGAACGAGTAGCTGCGCGGGTCGAACCCCATCCAGTCGGCCTTCCCGTTGCCGTTGTACGGGCGGTCGACGTCGCTGCCGCGCGCGTGCCGCGGGTAGAAGCCGGACTGAAGGAAGCCGACGTCGCGCTGGTCAACGTAGAACCAGTTCTCGGTCCCCGGGAACGGACTCATCACCCTGATGAAGTCATGGACGTTGTGCGGCACGTTCTCGGCGAGCTTCATGAACGGGATCGACGCGCCGAGCTCCTGGAAGTCCACGCCCTTGGCCTTGGCGAGCGCCACCGGGCGGTGCTTGACGGTCGCGTACGCGAACACCGGGCCGTGCACGGAGCGCATCGTGCGGTAGGTGATCTTCTGAGGCGGGTTGGGGTCCACCGGGGAGACCGGCGTGGTGACCGTCTGGTCGCGCATGTTGAAAGCGATGCACCTGCCCTTGTACTGGTAGTGCGTGCTCTTCCTCGTGGGCGCCGAGCCGTTGGGGTTGCAGAGGCGCTCCACGAACGTGTCCTGGTTGTCGCCGTTGGCGCTCGTGCCGCTCCACGCGAAGTCGATCCCGTGCCCGATGAGCGGCCACGGCGACGCGCCGGGGAACGTCACCCCCTCCACGTCGATCCCACCGCCGTGGAGCTCGTACTCGGAGAAGATCTGCGGTGAGTAGTAGCCCACCTGCGGGCCCATCGCCGCGAGCGCGCGGCCGGTGGACGAGCGCCGGCGCGGGACCATCACCGCGTTCGACTCGACGTCGGGCAGCGTGCGCTTGATCGCGTTCACGCCGCGCACCCAGGCGGGCATCTTCGCGGCGGCCTGCGCGGACTCCCCGGCGCCCGGGCCTTCGACGATCGTGTTGCGCGGGGTGATCGAGCCGTAGTCGGGCATCACGTTCAGCCCCCTGCGCGGCTTGCCCGTGCGATCGGACGCGAAGCGCCGCTTGGCGACCGTGAACGCCTCGGGGTCCTCGGCCTCGCGGAGGTCGTGGTACGGACGGCGCCAGCGCTTGCCGAAGCGCCTGCGGAACGCCTGCTGAAGTTGCGCGTTCACCTCCTCGCCGCCGTTCGACACCGTGAACTGCGTGACGAGGAGGACGGCCTCGGCCGCGGTGTCGGCCGTGGTCCACTTCTTGACCTGTGAGATCCCGAGCGCGGGGTACTCGGCCGGCATCTCGAGTGGGTTCGAGTTGACCTCGTCGATGCGCTTGTTGATGCCGTCGATGTAGGCGAGGATGTCGTCGTGTGCGCGCTTACCGGGCGCGCCGTAGCGCGTGGGGAGCGCGTTGAACTGCGCGGTGAGCTCCTGCTGGGAGAAGTCCTGGTCGGTGAGCTGCGAGGAGTCGTCCTGCGCCGCGCCCGCCCCGGTGAGCTCGGCGAGGTTGCCCTCGGCGGTGTGGCGGACGGCGTCCATCAGGAACAGGCGCTCCTGCGCCGTGGCATAGCCGGCCCCGAACATCAGGTCCGGGCGCGTGTCGCCATAGATGTGCGCGACGTTGAAGCGCCCGTCGCGGAAGATCTGCACGCCCGGTCGCGGAGAGTCGACCGAGGCGGCGCCGCCGGGCATCTGGCCGAAGCCCGAGTTCTTGTAGAAGACGTTGAGGTCCGACGCGGTCAGCGTGCCGGCGTGGGGCATGATCCCGACGTACAGCGGCTGCTGGTTGACGAAGCTGTCCGGCGGGTTGCCGGACGCCTCGTACGCGGCGAGGTCGGCGGCGGTGACCGACTGCCCCTCGCCCTGCGCGAGCACCGAGCGAAAGCCCGCGAAGATCGGCGCCTTGACCGCGGGCGGCGACTGCGCGCCCGCGGGTGCGGCGCACGCCGCGAGCGCCGTCGCCAGCACAGCGACCCCCCTCCGAACACGTCGCATGCGCGGTACTCAACCACACGAGGTGGCACCGCGGCGCAATTCCGTCGCGCGCGCGAGTAGGCTCCCGCGACCTACCGGAGGAGGTTTCACAAGAATGGCTCAGACGAAGGCTCAGCGCTCGGCGGCCGCTAAGAAGGCGGCGGCCACGCGGCAGGGAAAGGCGGCAGCGAAGAGCGGTAAGACCGCAGTCCGTTCGGCGCGAAGCGCGGTGGCGGCTGCGGCGTCGGGCAAGTCCGCCAGGCCCGCGGCCAAGCGCGCGGCCAAGTCCGCGGGCAAGGCCGTCAAGGCGGCGGCGAAGGCGGCGACCGCCCGCGTCGAGGGCGAGGCCAAGGGCGCGGCTTCGAGCAGGAGCACCACGCGCGCCAAGAGCACCGCCAAGCGCACCGCCACGAGCGCGCGCAAGAAGGCGAGCGGCACCACCAGCCGCGCGAAGAGCACCGCCAAGCGCACCGCCAGCGGCGCGACCAAGCGGGCGAGCACCGCGACGAGCCGCGCCAAGGGCACGGCCAAGCGCGCATCGGGATCGTCGAGCCGCGCCAAGGGCACGGCCAAGCGCGCGACCAGTCGCTCCACCGCGGCCAAGCGCGGCACGAGCAGCCGGGCCACGGGCGCCAAGCGGAGCACGAGCAGCCGCGCGTCGAGCCGCTCCACAGGGGCCAAGCGGACCAGCACTCGCTCCACGGGCGCCAAGCGGAGCACGAGCAGCCGCGCGCGCAAGCGGTAGGTCGGGGCTGACCCGGGCGCCGGCCCGCGCGGCCGGCGCCGGGGCGTGCCCTACGCGCGCGCGGCTAGTGGTGGCAGACGCCGGCTTCGTCGCCGGTCACGACCGCCATCCGCATCATCAGCTCGAGGCCCTTGTGCGGCGTGCCCTTGACCGCTTCGCCGGTGGAGATCCCGCCCCTGTGGATGTTCGTGGTGGCGCCGTCCACGTTGCTGAAGATCTTGAAAGGCGTGCCATTGCTGTAGCTGCCGGACTGGAAGCCGCCGACGTCGCTGAAGCTCACCCAGTCGCCCTTCAGCACGCAGAGATTGACCGGACGGAAGGTGCTGAGCCGGTTGGGGTTGCCGCCGGCCGGCATGTGGAAGTCGCCGGAGGTGAACTTCGCGCGCACCTTGCCTCCCCCGGCCGGACGCAGGGTCTGGAAGTGGAAGAGCGTGTTGGGCTTGACGTTCCCGTGCTTGACCGCCGTGCCCTTGACGATCACGACGTCGATCCTGCCGCTCACCGGCGCGCGAACGTGTCGCTTGTTGGGAAGCCGCTTGGCCCAGAACTCGGTGTCGGTCGGACGCGCGATCGCGTGGTTCACGTCGGCCTTGAGGTTGCTGCCGAAGAAGACGCGCTTGGCCTCGGCCGCGGC
>JAXDHW010000111.1:0-4216 GCA_034664365.1 Thermoleophilaceae bacterium | reverse complement strand
CCGGTGGCGATCCGGGGCGGCGAGCCGGTGGAGCTCGAGCCGCTGGCGCCGGGCGGGGAGGTCGACTACGGCGACCCGATCGGGAGCGCCGAGACGATCTACACGCTGCACTCCGAGCTGCGGACGTTCGGCGAGAGCTTCGGCTGCGACGAGGCGAGCTTCCGCCTGTCGCTGTCGCCGCCGCTGCTCGCGGCCCTGCGGGAGCTCGCGGGCGCCGGCGACGAGGAGATCGACGCGGCGGCGCGCGCGGCGCAACCGCAGTCGGGCAGCACCGTGTCGGTCCACCGCATCGATGCCACGGCCGGTGCCCGCACCGCGACCGTGCGCGCCATCACCCAGCCGAGCGAGGCCTGGGGCCTAGGCGGCGGCGTTGTCTCGACGGCGGCGCCCGCGGCCGCCGCCGTGCGGCTGATCGCACGCGGCCGGGTGACCGCCACGGGCGTGCTGCCGCCGGAGCGCTCGCTCGATCCCGACGACGTCTTCCCCGAGCTCGAGCGGCGCGGCTGCAGCTTCTCCGTGGACACGCGCGAGGCGGTGAGCGCGTGAAGGTCGGCGTCCCCACCGAGATCAAGTCGGACGAGTACCGGGTGGCGATCACGCCTGCGGGCGTGCGCGAGCTCGCGAGCCATGGCCACGACGTGCTGATCCAGTCGGGCGCCGGCGACGGCAGCCTGATCGACGACGACGACTACGTGGCCCAGGGGGCGCGGATCGTGGCGGACGCCGGAGCGGTCTTCGAGGAGGCCGAGCTGGTGCTCAAGGTCAAGGAGCCGCAGGCGGGCGAGGCGGAGATGCTCCGCGAGGGCCAGGTGCTGTTCACCTACCTCCACCTCGCGCCCGCGCCGGAGCTCACCTCGGCGCTGGCGGCGTCGGGCGCGACCTGCATCGCGTACGAGACGGTCGAGGACGCGCGCGGACGGCTCCCGCTGCTCGCGCCGATGAGCGAGGTGGCGGGCAAGATCGCCACGCAGGCGGGCGCGTTCATGCTCGAGCGTCCGCTCGGCGGGCGCGGAGTGCTGCTGGGCGGCGTGCCCGGCGTGCCCGGCGCCACCGTCGTGATCATCGGCGGCGGCGTGGTGGGTATGCACGCCGCCTTCATCGCGATCGGGATGGAGGCGGAGGTCTACGTGCTCGACCGCTCGATCGATCGCCTGCGCGACCTCGACGTGGCGTTCAACGGCCAGGCGCACACGGTGTTCTCGTCCGCCCTCGCGATCGAGGAGCTGCTGCCGTCGGCCGACCTGGTGATCGGCGCCGTACTGGTGCACGGGGCGCGGGCGCCGCGGCTCGTAACGCGCGCCCAACTCTCCCTTATGAAGCGCCGCGCCGTGCTGGTGGACGTCTCGATCGACCAGGGCGGCTGCTTCGAGACCTCGCGTCCCACCACGCACTCCGACCCCACCTACGAGGTCGACGGCGTGACCCACTACTGCGTCACCAACATGCCGGGCGCGGTGCCCATCACATCGACCTACGCGCTCACGAACGCCACCCTTCCCTACGCCACCGAGCTCGCGGAGCACGGGGTGCGCGCCGCCGTTGCACACGACCCCGGCCTGCGGCTCGGGGTGAACGTGGCCGCCGGCCGCGTCACGCACCCGGCCGTGGCGGAGGGCGTCGGCATGGACTTCACACCCGTCGAGGAGGCGCTGGGCATGCCCGCGCCCACGGCCTAACCAGAGAGGAGAGAGCTTGGCCACGGCAGCTACCACCGAGATCAGGAACTTCATCGGGGGCGAGGAGCGCCCCGCGGCCGACGGCGGCAGCGAGCCGATCGTCAACCCGGCCACCGGCGAGGAGATCGCGTCCGCGCCGCTCTCGGACGAGGCCGACGTCGATGCCGCCGTGAAGGCGGCCGACGGCGCCTTCCGCGAGTGGTCCGAGACGCCGCCCGGCGAGCGCGCGCTGGCGCTCCTGAGGATCGCCGACGCGATCGAGGAGCGCGGCGAGGAGCTGTCGCAGATCGAGTCGCTGAACGTGGGCAAGCCGATCGAGGCGGCGCGCGAGGAGATCCCCGTGGTGGCGGACAACCTGCGCTTCTTCGCGGGCGCCGCGCGCACGATGCAGGCGCAGGCCGCCGGCGAGTACATGCAGGGCTACACGTCGATGCTGCGGCGCGAGCCGGTCGGCGTCGTGGGCCAGGTGGCGCCCTGGAACTACCCGCTGATGATGGCCGCCTGGAAGGTCGGGCCGGCGCTGGCCGCGGGCAACACCGTGGTGCTGAAGCCGTCGGAGCAGACGCCGATGAGCGGCGCGGTGCTCGCGCAGATCGCCGCCGAGCACCTGCCCGCCGGCGTGCTCAACGTGATCTTCGGCCACGGCGAGCCGGCCGGCGCGGCGCTGGTGCGGCACCCGACGGTGGCGATGGTCTCCCTGACCGGCGACGTGGCCACCGGCAAGGAGATCGCGCGCGCGGCGGCCGACACGCTCAAGCGCGTGCACCTCGAGCTGGGCGGCAAGGCGCCGGTGCTGATCTTCGACGACGCCGACGTCGAGGCCGCGGTCGAGGGCGTGAAGATCGGCGGCTACTGGAACTCCGGCCAGGACTGCACCGCGGCGAGCCGCGTGATCGCGGGGCCGAAGGTGTACGACGACTTCGTGTCGGGGCTCGCCGACGCCGCCGGATCGCTGAAGGTCGGCGACCCGACGAGCGAGGACACGGAGATGGGGCCGCTCGTCTCGAAGGACCAGCTCGAGCGCGTGAGCGGGTTCCTCGACCGCGCGCCCGGGTCGGCGGAGAAGGTGGCCGGCGGCGTCAAGCGCGAGGGATCGGGCTTCTTCTTCGAGCCGACGGTCGTGGCCGGGCTCGGTCAGGACGACGAGATGGTCCAGCGCGAGGTGTTCGGCCCCGTCGTCACGGTCCAGCGCTGGGACTCGGACGAGGAGGCGATCGAGTGGGCGAACGGCGTCGACTACGGGCTCGCCGCGAGCGTGTGGACGCGCGATGTCGCTCGGGCGATGAACGCCGCCCGCCGGCTCCACTTCGGGACCGTGTGGGTCAACGACCACATCCCGCTCGTGTCGGAGATGCCGCACGGCGGCTTCAAGCAGTCCGGCTACGGCAAGGACATGTCGATCTACTCGCTGGAGGACTACAGCGAGCTGAAGCACGTGATGGTGAGCCTCTCGTAGAAGTGCGACGATGCCGGTCGTGGGCCGGCTCGACGAGGTCGATCTAAGCCTCAAGCTGGGGCGGGACGAGTACGAGGAGCGGTTGGCCGCGGGACAGGAGCGGCTGAACGCGCTGCGCCTCCAGCTCGGCGGCCTGATCGGCGACAAGCGAGTGGGACCGCCGCTTCTGTGCATGTTCGAGGGCTGGGATGCGTCCGGGAAGGGCGGCGCGATCAAGCGCATGGTGCAGCCGCTCGACAACCGCCACGTCCGCGTCGCGACGTTCGCGGCGCCGACGTCCGACGAGAAGCGCCACCACTTCCTGTGGCGCTTCTTCCCGAAGCTGCCCGGCTGGGGCGGCGTGGCCGTGTTCGACCGCACCTGGTACGGCCGAGTGCTGGTGGAGCGGGTGGAGGGCTACGCCACGCCCGAGCAGTGGGGTCGCGCGTACGGCGAGATCGTCGACGTCGAGCGGTCGCTGGCGGCGGAGGGGATGATGATCGTCAAGTTCTGGATGCACATCTCCGACGAGGAGCAGCTGAGCCGCTTCGAGAGCCGCCAGAAGGATCCGCTGAAGACCTGGAAGCTGACCGACGAGGACTGGATCAACCGCGCCAAGCGCCCGCAGTACGAGCAGGCGGTCGAGGACATGCTCGAGCGGACCGACCACGATGACGGCCCGTGGCACCTCGTCCCCGGTGACTCGAAGAAGTACGCGCGCGTGTTCGTGCTGGAGACCGTGATCGACGAGATCGAGAAGGGCATGCGCGCCCGCGGCTTCGAGCCGATCGACGTGGCGGAGCTGGCGAAGGCCTAGCTCAGGTCACTAACCCGGTCCCCCCGCCTCGCGCTTGTTCGGCAGCGTGCTCGGGTCGCGCACCACCGTCGGCGGCTTCCTCTTCGTGTCGACGAACAGGCAGAGGAAGCGGCGGCGTGCGTCGTCGGCGATGCAGGTCCTGAAGTAGTCGGGTGCCAGGCGCACCGTGTTGGCGGTCTCGATGTTGCGGCGGTACTCGTCCGTGCCGCGCACGTTCACGTAGCGCTCCACCGCGCGTGCGTTGGCCTCGGTGGCGCGGGTCTCCGACACGATCAGGTGGTGCGTCGC
>JAXDHW010000192.1:0-6490 GCA_034664365.1 Thermoleophilaceae bacterium | reverse complement strand
CGCGGGTTCGTGAGGTTCATCATCAGCTTGAGCTCCTCCGCGTAGCCGTGGCCCGACGCGTGGATCGGCGCGTCGCGGGCGGTCACGACGTTGGCACCGAGCTGGTAGATCCGGTTGACCGTCTCGTTCACGGCGCGCTCGTTGCCCGGGATCGGCGTGGCGGAGAAGATCACGGTGTCGCCCTCGCGGAGGTCGACGTTCGGGTGGTCGCCGTGCGCCATCCGCCGGAGCGCCGACAGCGGCTCGCCCTGGCTCCCGGTCGAGATCACGACGAGCTTGTGGTCGGGGAAGTCCTCGATCTCCTTGACCCCGACCTGCATCCCGTCCGGGATCCGGATGTGCCCGAGGTTGCGCCCGATGTTCACGTTCTTGCGCATCGACCGGCCCACCAGCGAGACCTTGCGCCCGACTGCCTGGGCGGCGTCGACCACCTGTTGCACCCGGTGGATGTTCGAGGCGAAGCAGGTGACCACGATCCGCCCCTTGCAGCGGTGGAACGCCTCCTCCAGGTGCGGGCCGACGACCGACTCGGACAGCGCGATCCCGGCACGGTCGACGTTGGTCGAGTCCCCGCACAGGAGCAGGAGCCCGTCGCGGCCGAGCTCGGCGAGCCGGGCCATGTCCGCCGGCATGCCGTCGACCGGCGTCTGGTCGAACTTGTAGTCGCCGGTGATGAGCATCGTGCCGAGCTCGCAGCTCAGGGCCACCCCGCGCGAGTCCGGGATCGAGTGCGACAGCCGCACCGTCTCGATGTCGAACGGGCCCGCCTCGAAGACCTCGCCGGGGGCCACCTGCCGGAGGTCGGCCACGTCGCCCAGCCGGTGCTCGTCGAGCTTCGACCTGACCAGCTCGGTGGTGAGCGGGCCGCCGTACACCGGCGGCACGCGCACCGACGCGAGCTCACGCAGCACGTACGGCAGCGCTCCCACGTGGTCCTCGTGGCCGTGCGTCAGCACGATCGCCTCCACGTCGTCAGCCCGGTCGCGCAGGTAGGCGAAGTCGGGCAGCACGAGGTCGATCCCCAGCTGGTCGGGCGCCGGGAACATCAGGCCCGTGTCCACGACCACGATCCGGCCGTCGTACTCGACGACGGTCATGTTCTTGCCGATCTCCCCCAGCCCGCCGAGCGGCAGGACACGAAGATTGGAGCTCAAACCGCGGCCAGGATCCCGTGACGCGTGAGGACGTCCCGGATCGCGGCCTTCTCCTCCTCGGAGGCCTCGACCATCGGGAGTCGCAGGCCGCCGACGCCGACCCCGATCATGTTGAGCGCCGCCTTGACCGGGGTCGGGCTGCTCGTGATGAACATCGCCCTGAACAGGTCGGCGTAGGTCTCGTGGATCTCGTGGCGTGCGTCGGGCTCGTCGATCATCCGGCGCATCTCGCGCCCGATCACGTGCGACGAGACGAGGATCCCGCCGGTGCCGCCGATGTCCATGACCTTCGCGAGCGTGTCGTCGTTGCCCGCCAGTAGGTCGAGCCCGTCGATCGGCTCCAGGTGCTCGTAGCGCGCCTGCTTGACGGCGTCGACGTGCTCGATCTGGCCGAGCTCGCGGAGCAGCTCGTTGTCCATGTCCACGACGCACCGCGACGGGATGTTGTAGACGATCACCGGCAGGTCGGTGGCCGCCGCCACCGCGCGGTAGTGCGCCAGCAGCCCGCGGCGGTTGGGCTTGTTGTAGTAGGGGCAGACCACCAGGTGGGCGTCGACGCCGATCGCGGTGGCGCGCTCGGTGAGGTGGACGCTGTGGGCGGTGTCGTTCGAGCCCGTGCCGGCCACGAGGTAGGCCTCGTCGCCCACCTCGGCCACGCCGAGCTCCCAGAGCCGGATCTTCTCCTCGTCGGTGAGGGTGGCGCCCTCGCCCGTCGTGCCCGCCAGGACCAGGCCGTCCGAGCCGTTGTCGAGCAGGTGCCGCATCACGCGCACCGCGGCCTCCTCGTCGACCCGCCCCTGGTCGTCGAATGGGGTGACCATCGCGGTGAGAACGCCTCCGATCGGCATGTCGCGCCGAGCTTACCGCGCCGCCCAGCGGGGTAGGCCTCGCGGGAAGAATGGCGCTCGCGTCATAATTGGGACCTTCCGATGACCCCGGATACCGACTACAGCCACCGCTCCGCCGTCCAGAAGCTCGGCGTGCGCCCGGACGATCGCGTGGAGGTCGTGGGCGACGTGGGCCCCGGCCTGCGCCGCGACGTCAAGGAGGTCACGGGCCGCGGGCTCGTGCGCTCGGGCGACATCGACGGCGCGATCGTGCTCGTCGAGTCGATGGAGGACGCCGAGCAGGCGCTCGACACCTACCGGCCGCGCCTGCGCGACACGGGCTATCTCTGGCTCATCACCCGCAAGCGCGGCCACGATGCCTACATCAACCAGATGCTGCTGGTGCCGGGCGCGAAGAAGCGCGGCCTGATCGACAACAAGACCTGCGCGATCGACGACGAGCGCTCGGGAATCAGGTTCGTGGTGCCGCGGGCCCTGCGCAAGAAGGCCGCGGCCGACGGCGACGGGAACGGCTCGAAGGCCGCCGCCGCCCTGCGCGGCTAGCGCTCACGGCGCGGCGACGCTGTCCGGCGCGCCCTTGCCGGCGCAGGCGCTGGTCGGCAGCACCCTGAGGTCGCCGGCCGCGCGGGCCCCGTAGACGCTGTCGTGCGCCACGCGGTTGCCGTGCTGCGCGACGCTGGAGGGCAGCGCGATGCCGCCGTGCTCGTTGTAGTCGGGATCGCTGTTGCCGGGCCTGACGCAATTGCCCGCGAAGCGGTTGCCGCGGCCGTGGAGCCTGAAGGTCTCGGCGTTCCAGCGAACCACCGAGTTGCTGAAGACGTTGTTCTGCACCCGGTTGGCGGCACTCCACTCGGAGAAGATGATCCCGCTGCCGTTGCCGTCGACCGTGTTGTGCTCCACGACGGTGTACTTGGCCTCCGGGTAGAGCTGGATCCCGCGGTCGGCGTTGTCGTACACCACGTTGTCGCGGATCTCGCCGTTGTAGCCGGCCGCCACGTAGATGCCGTGGTCGTGCTCGGTGGGCGGCATCCGGCCGCAATCGTGGATGCGGTTGCCGAGGATGTGGAAGTTGTCCGGTCGCTGGTGGCCCCACGTCCGCGGGTGCACGCAGATGCCGGAGTTGGGATTCGAGATGTCGTTGCCGGCCACCACCGCGTCGGCCGCGTGGATCGTCGGGCTGGGGAGCGTGCCGCAGTTGGACCGCGAGCAGCGTGGCCCGTAGCTGCCGTCGAGCGTGAGCCCGATGAGGCGGTCGCCGCGGCCCCTCAGCACCAGCCGCCCGCGCCAGATCGCGCGCTCGTTCGGGGCGCTCTGGAGCGTCACGTGCTCGCGCTTCACGCGCGTCTCGGGCTCGTGGTAGATGCCGTTGCGCAGGCAGCCGGTCTCGCCGGTGCGGAGCAGCTTGACGAGCCGGTAGGGCCCGCGGACCGGGTTGCTCCAGGAGCCGCTGCCGTGCTTCGAGCCCCACGGGGCCGCCACGCGGTCGCAGGTCGCGGACGGCTTGGCCAGGGAGTCGCTCCGCGCCGCGTAGACCACGCCGCTTCCGTGCTGGTGAGTCGCCTTCCGTACGTCGTCGCGAGGGCCGGCCGAGGTGCCCGTGACGAGCGACACCACTACGACCGCACCCGCGACCAGTGCCTTGATGGGCATTCCCCTCAGACCTCCCGGCACGATCCGTGTGCTCGCCCTTAGGGTAGGCCAGGGGGCGTGTCCCACGCCACACTTGCAGGGTCTCTGGCGGCTTACTCTTCGTAAGTCATGTTGGCCAGACTCTCAGACGGGACGCGTGTGGTCGTCCGGCAGATCCGCGCCGGGGACAAGGCCATGCTGGCCCGCGGGCTCGCGCTGCTGTCCGAGGAGACGCGCCGGCGGCGCTTCCTGGGCGCCAAGCCGCGTCTCACCGTGGGTGAGCTCCGCTACCTCACCGAGGTCGACGGGGACTCGCACTTCGCCCTGGTCGCAGTGCTGGCGGACCAGCGCGACCACGTGGTCGCGGTCGCCCGCTACGTGCGGCTCGCCGCCGATCCCTCGACGGCCGACGCGGCGATCGTCGTCGGCGACCCGTGGCAGCGGCGCGGACTTGGCCGCCGGATGGCCGTGCTGCTCGCCGACGCCGCGCGCGAGCACGGAATCGCCCGCTTCAGCGCGACGATGCTGTCGGACAACCCGGCGGCGCTCGCGCTCATGCAGACGCTGTCGGAGCGGCTCGAGCAGGGGCGCCACGAGCACGGCGTGCAGTCGGTCGTGGCCGAGCTGGCCGCCTAGATCGCAACTGCGCTACAGCAGGTGCTCGATGCCGATCGTCGGCGACTCCGCGAGGGAGCCGACCCTGCGGATCGCCAGCAGCACACCGGGCATGAAAGACTCGCGGGCGATCGAGTCGTGGCGGATCGTGAGGGTCTGGCCGAGTCCGCCGAAGATCACCTCCTGGTGGGCCACCAGGCCGGGGAGCCGGACCGAGTGGATCGGCTCGTGGACGTTGCCGCCGGCCTCGCGGATCAGGTCGGCCGTGCGAGCCGCCGTGCCCGACGGGGCGTCGAGCTTCCCGTCGTGGTGGAGCTCCACGATCTCGCACTCCGGCATGTGCCGGGCCGCGAGCCGAGCGGCCTGCATCATCAGCACGGCGCCGATGGCGAAGTTGGGCGCGACGAAGAGGTTGCCCGTCCCGACGCCCTCGAGCGTCGAGAAGTCGGCGCCCGTGGTGCCCATCACGCAATGGACGCCCGCCTCCAGGCACTCGCGGGCATTCGTCAGGCAGACGTCGGGCTGGGAGAAGTCGACGACCACGTCGGCATCGCCGAGCACGTCCTGTAGAGCGGTCTCCAGGTGCGGATCGGCGCGGCCGACCAGAGCCATGTCGTCGGCGCCCTCGACCGCGTCGCACACGGTCTGCCCCATGCGCCCCGCGGCGCCGGAGACGGCGACGTTGATCACGCCGCGAGCGCCGGGCTGACCGGCTCGAGAGCGCGGCGGAACACGTCGCGGTCCGCCCCGACCCCCGCGGCCGAGAGCCGCTCGGGAGCGAACAGCTCCTGGGCGAGCGCGGCCACGTCGTCCAGGGTGACGGCGTCGATCGCGGCGAGCATCTCGTCCAGAGAGAGGAGCGGGACGCCCATCAGAACCGCTCCGCCGAGCCGGTTCATGTGCGTCAGGGTCGACTCGAACGACAGCACCATCCGCCCCTTCACGTTCTCCTTGGCCCTGTCGAGCTCCTCGCGGGAGACCGGCTGCTCCGCGACCCGGTGCAGCTCCGCCCCGATCACCGCCATGGCCTCGGCCACGTTGTCCGGCCGCGTGCCCACGTAGACCCCGACCTGGCCGGTGTCCGCGTAGTGGCTCGCGTACGAGTAGACCGCGTACGCCAGCCCTCGCTTCTCGCGCACCTCCTGGAACAGCCGCGACGAGGACGAGCCGCCGAGCAGGGTGTCCAGAACCCGCAGCGCGAAGCGGCGGTCGTCGCCGCGCGGGATTCCGGGAGCCCCGAGACACAGGTGGTACTGCTCGGTCACCTTCTCGTGAAAAGCGGCGCGCGGGCTGACCGCCGCAGGCGCCGGAGCGGCCCCCTCACTGCTGCCGTTGGACGCATCGCCGCAGGCGGCCTCGACGAGCTCCACCAACCGGCCGTGGTCCACGTTCCCGGCGGCCGCCACCACCACGTTCGAGCCCGTGTAGCACGCGTCGTGGTATGCGGCGATCTCGGGCACCGGCACGCTGGAGATCACGTCGGCGCTGCCGATGATCGGCCGCCCGAGCGGGTGGTCGCCGAAGATCGCCGCCGACAGCACGTCGTGCACCTTGTCCGACGGCTCGTCCTCGTACATCGCGATCTCCTCGATCACCACCTGGCGCTCGGAGTCGATGTCCGGATACGAGGGGCGCAGCACCATGTCGGCCAGCACGTCGAAGGCCTCCTCCAAGTGCTGATCGAGGAAGCGCGAGTACACCGACGTCGTCTCCTTGCCGGTGCCCGCGTTGGCCTCCGCCCCCATGCCGTCGAAGATCTGATCGATCTCGACCGAGCTGAACCGCTTCGTGCCCTTGAACAGCAGGTGCTCGAGGAAGTGCGAGATCCCCGCCTGCTCGGGCGTTTCGTTGCGCGACCCGACACCGACCCAGAACCCGAGGGCGATCGAGCGGACCGAGGGCATCGCCTCGGTCACGACCCGAACCCCCGAGTCGAGCTGCGTCAGCCTGTCGCCGTCGGACGTCACCGGCGCCCGGGCAACGAGCCTTAGCGGCGGTCCCGCGCGTGGTCCGGACGGGGAGGACGGTCGCCGCCGTCCCTGCCACCGTCGCGACCGCCGCGGCCACCGCCGTCGCGACCACCACCACCACGACCGCCGCGATCGCGGCCACCACCCCGGCCGCCGCGATCACGTCCGCCGCCGCCTCGTTCGCCGCCACGGTCGCCCGTGCCGACGGCCGCGAGCTCCTCGGCCGTCTTGCCGGCGACCTCCGGGTCGTCGGCGAGCCGCAGACCGATCCGTC
>JAXDHW010000088.1:0-3209 GCA_034664365.1 Thermoleophilaceae bacterium | reverse complement strand
CGATCAGCCCCGCGCCGGCCTCGGCGCACGCCTCGGCCACGCCGGGATCGCGCAGGCCGCTCACGTCGTTCACCAGCGCCGCGCCGGCCGCGAGTGCCGCGCGCGCGACGTCCGCCTTCCACGTATCGACCGAGACGATGGCGCCCTCGGCCACCAGGCGCTCGACGAGCGGCACGACCCGCTCGGCCTCCTCCGCCGCGCTCACGGCAGGGCGGTCGGTCACGCCGGACTCGCCGCCGACGTCGATCAGGTCCGCCCCGTCGTCGACCAGGCGCAGCGCACGGTCGAGTTGCTCGGCGACGCCGCCCACGAGCGGGCCGTCCGAGAACGACTCCGGGCTGGCGTTGACGATCCCCATGATCAGCGGCCGCTCGGGCGCCGGCCTCAGCTCGCGACCGCGCAGCACCAGCCGGGGCGTGCCGCTCACGGCGCCGCGCCGCTCCCCGCTCGCTCCCCGACCGCTCCGGTCACGCCCTCGGCCCCCGCCACCTCGCGCCAGTCGTCGAGCTCCTTCGCGATTCGCGCCTCGTCCCAGCCGAGCTCCGCCCCCATCGCCTCGGCCGCGGCGCGCGCCTCCGGGCTGTCAGGCGCCACCAGCCGCGGCGCGTCGAGGATGCCGAGCCGCGTGCGCCGCAGCAGCCCGTCGGAGAGCGTGAGCGCCTGCTCGTTGCGCGCCGCGAACGGCAGCTCCGCCAGCAGGTCGGGGAGATCGGGCACGATCCGCGCGCGCAGCGGGGGGTCGCCGGCGGCCATCGCGAGCACATCGCGCGCGGCGTAGCCGTAGCGGTGCGCCAGCAGGGCGATCGAGTCCTCGTCGAGGCCGGACTCCGCCAGGTCCTTCGGCACGGCCGGCTCGCCCAGCGGGATCTCGTGCGTGCGGCACGGCGCCTCGCGGCCCTCGCGCTCCACGATCCGGTCCACGGCCATCTTCGCCATCCGCCGCCAGGTGGTGAGCTTGCCGCCGGTGATCGTCACGAGGCCCGAGCTCGTCTCGAAGAGCTCGGCCTTGCGGGAGATGTCGACCGACTTCTTCGTGTCGCCCGTGGAGATCAGGGGCCGCACGCCGGCATACGCGCCGGTGAGGTCGCCCGGCGTGAGCGCTACGTCGAAGAAGCGGTTGCAGGCCTCCAGCAGGTAGTCGATGTCGCCCGCGTCCGGCGGGATGTGGTCGAGCGGGCCCTCGTAGTCGTTGTCGGTGGTGCCGATCAGCGTGCGGCCGAGCCACGGCAGCGTGAAGATCGTGCGACCGTCGCCGACCGGCACGATCGCGCCGGCGTCGATCGGCAGCGTGTCGTGCGCCAGCGTCACGTGGGTGCCGCGGCTGGGCCGGATCTGCGGGACCTCCTCCTCCGCGTACAGCTCCTCGGAGCGGATCTGGTCGGCCCACACGCCGGTTGCGTTGACCACGCTGGTCGCGCGCACCTCGAGCTCGCGGCCCGAGACCGTGTCGCGGCAGCGCACGCCGACCGCGCGGCCGGCATCGTCGAGCAGCTCGAGCACCGCACAGCGGTTGGCCATCACCGTGCCGTAGCGCTCCGCCTCGCCGAGGACGGTCAGCACCAGCCGCACGTCGTCCGTCTGGCAGTCGTAGAAGAGGTAGCCGGAGGTCGGCTCGCGCGACGCGAGCGCCGGCAGCAGCCGCTTGACCTCGTCGCCGTCGACGATTCGGTGGCGGTCGGGACTCCACTCCTCGATCCCGTCGCCGTCGGCGCGGCGGCGACGACCCGGGAGCCGCAGCCGGTCGGTGGCCATCGCGTCGTACATGTTCAATCCGACGCCGAGCGATCGCTGCGGGTGCTTGCCCTCGAACGACGGGACGAGCAGCTGGAGCGGCCGCACGAGGTGCGGCGAGAGGTTGACGAGCAGGGCGCGTTCGAGCAGTGCCTCGCGCACGAGTCCGAGGTCGAAGTTCTGGAGGTAGCGGAGCCCGCCGTGCACCAGCTTCGACGAGCGGCTCGACGTGCCGGAGGCGTAGTCGTCGCGCTCGACCAGGGCGACGCTGTAGCCGCGCGAGGCGGCGTCGAGCGCCACGCCCGCGCCGGTGATGCCGCCGCCGATGACGACGAGGTCGAAGCTGTCGGCCTCGAGCGCCGTCAGGGCGTCTTCGCGCGCGATCACGACGGATACGTTACGGGCTGGCTCCGGCGCGGTGGCGGGCTGGGACAGGCACGACGACATTCCCCCTCGGGTGCCCTGCGCTTCGCTCCGGGGAGTCACCCTCGGGTGAACGTCGTCGCACCCGTCCCTATGCGCCGACCCCCTGACCGCGCAAGGAAAGCTGCGCCCTGTGCGCGGGTTCACGCGGCGAGGTCACATGGATGCTGCAGGCGGCTTGCAGCGGGCCGGGGACGGCGGAGACTCCGTGGCCGCAAGCAACGGGAGCCCCTCCATGCCCCTTCCGCAGGACGCAGCCACCGAGCGCCGCAAGGACTACGAGCGCCGCGCAATGGTCGACGTGGCCCTCACGCTGGCCGAGCTCGACGCGAGCTGGGGCGACTACGACTACGCGCTCGAGTACCTCGACGCCGCGAACGAGCTCACCCGCGGGGCGATCGCGCCGCGCTGGGCGGCGCGCCGGCGGCGCTGGGTGGACGCGGCCCGCGGCTACTCGCCGTAGCGCGGCCTTACGCGGTGATCGCGTGCGGGCGCGTGATCCGCGGCCGCGCGATCGCCTCCGGCTCCGGCTCGTCCGCGGGCGCGGGCGCTCCGAGCAGGTGGAAGGCGAGGCGGGTGGCGAGGGCCATGATCGTGATCTGCGGGTTGACGCCGATCGAGCTCGGCACCACGCTCCCGTCGGCGACGTAGAGGTTGTCGGTCCCGCGGACCTTGAGGTCACCGTCGACCACGCCGTGCCCGGGGCGGGCGTCCGCCCGCGCCGTGCCGAGCGGGTGGAAGGCGAGCAGCGTCAGCTCGCTCGCTCGGAGGTCGTGCTCGCGCACCCGGGTGAGCTCGCCGTCGCGCAGCTCCGGGATCCCGGCGATCGGCGGGTAGAGGGCCCTGGCGCCCGCGGCCCAGTAGAGCTCGCACAGTCGCTCGATGCCGAGCTTGAAGGTGGCCGTGTCGTCGCGGTTCAGGTCGTAGCGGATCTGCACCATCCCGCCGCGGCGGTGCACGCTCCCGCGCGACAGGTCGGAGACCATGAGCCCGAACTGCGACTGGTTGGGGTACTGGAGCATCACCTCGCGGTGGCGCTCACCGGAGAACGGGAA
>JAXDHW010000079.1:0-8827 GCA_034664365.1 Thermoleophilaceae bacterium | reverse complement strand
CCAGCGCCTTCGCGCGCAGGCGCACGGACGCGATCGTGCCGAGCGACGCCCCCACGAGCGGCGATGCCAGCACCATCACGAGGGCCAGCTCGTCGCGCGGGTTGGCGAGCGCCGCGAGGTACGAGCGCAGGTCGAGCACCTGTTGCGCCTCCCACCAGCCGCCGCCGCCGTGCGCGTAGGTCGGGATGCCGAGCTCCGCGATCGCGCGCTCGTAGGCGCCCATGTCCGTGCCGGCCCGGAACAGGACGGCCACGTCGCCGTAGCCGAACGCCCGCCCCGGCCCCGCGAGCTCCGAGATCCGCCGCGCGAGCAGCCGCGCCTCCGCCGCGCGCCAGACCGGCACGCCCGCGAGCGTCTCGCCGAACGGCGCGTCCGCCCCGAGCGCGTCCTCCCAGCGGCCCTTGACCTGGTCGACCAGCAGCAGCTCGGCGACGGGCTCGGTGCGCGGCGGGTCGAAGCTCCGGTCGGGCGGCGGGATCAGCGGCTGGTAGCCGCGCTCCTCCCACACGCGCTCGAACACCGAGTTGACCGCGGCGAGCACCTCCGGCCGCGAACGGAAGTTGGTCCGAAGCGCGCGGGCGCGGTCCTGCGCCTCGGCCTCCGCGCGGCGGCGGCGGAACAGCTCGACGTCGGCGTGGCGGAAGCCGTAGATCGACTGTGCCTCGTCGCCGACGGCGAACAGGTTGCCGTCGGAGACCAGGTCCAGGATCTCGTTCTGGAGGGCGTTGGTGTCCTGGAACTCGTCGACCATCACCTGCGCGTAGCGGGCGCGAACGGCGGCCGCCACCGCGGGCAGAGCGACCAGGAGGTCGCGCGCCCGCAGCTCGAGGTCGTCGAAGTCGAGCGCCGAGCGCTCCTCCTTGAGCGCCGCATAGCGGTCGCGGAACAGCTCCAGCAGCCGGACCAGGAGCGCGTGGTCCGCGGCGGCGCGTCGCCCCTCGCAGTACGCGAGGTACTCGGCGTGCGCCTCCGTCAGCTCCTCGAAGACCGGCGTGTTGAGCGCCTTCGTGGCCCCACCCTTCACCGCCAGCTTGGCCAGCTCGGCGGGGTCGGCGTCGGCATCGTCGCCGAGCGCGCTCAGCGCGCCCTCGCAGCGCGTGAGCCTGCCGAGCGCACGGTCGATCGTGCTCCCCTCCCCCGCGCGCGGCCCGAGCTCGGCGAGCGCGGCGGCGACCGCGCGGACCAGTCGGTCGCGCTGGCCGGCCGCGCGCGGCGGCTCGAGCGGGGGCAGCTCCGGACGGCGCCCGAGGCTGCGCAGCTTGGCGTGGACGGTGACGACCATGCGGCGCAGCTTGTCCGTGCCGTACGAGGCCGCCAGGTCGAGTGCCTCCGTACCGCGCGCCTCGTCGAGGAACGCCTCGAGCGCCTGGTCGAAGCCGTCGAGCACGAGCCGCCCGGCCGCGGCCTCGTCGAGCACCGCGTACTCGGGGTCGAGCCCGGCCGCCAGCGCGTTGGCGCGCAGCAGCGCCGAGCAGAACGCGTGGATCGTGGAGATCGAGGCGGCCTCGGCGTCGCGGGCCCGCTCGCGCTCGCCCAGCTCGAGGAGGCGCGCCCGGACGCGCGACCTCATCTCGGCCGCGGCCTTCTCCGTGAACGTGATCGCCAGCAGGCGGTCGACCGCCACGCCGTCCTCCACCGCAGCGGCGACGAACCGCTCCACCAGCACGCGGGTCTTGCCGCTGCCCGCGCCGGCGCTCACGAACAGCGGCCCGTCGCGGCGGTCGACGGCCTCGCGCTGCTCAGGCGTGAGCGGGAGCGTCATCGCTCGACCCGGCAGATCGAGGGGTACGTGCAGTGGCCGCTCCTGTTCCAGGCGCAGGTGGCCGGGCAGGGCCGCACCTCGCCGCCGCGCAGGCGGCCGGCGAGCTCGATCGCCCGCTCGCGCGCGCGGTCGAGCTGGCGCTCGATCTCCTCCGCGCTCACGCGGTCGTTGTCCACGAACCCCTCCCCCAGCTCGTCGCGCAGCTCGTCCAGCACCATGCCGCGCGGGCGCCGTTCGCTTCCCGCGAGCGGGACGTAGACGCCGCCGGCCGGCTGGAGCCCCATCACCTCGCGCACGGCGAGCACGTACAGCGCGACCTGGAGCCGATCCTCCTTCTCCCACGCCGCCACCGCCGGCACGCGGCTCCCGCCCTTGTAGTCGCGCACGAGGAAGTGGCCGTCCCAGGTGTCCACGCGGTCGATCCGGCCGCGGATCCCGAGGTCGTCCGTGAGCTCGAGCGCGGGCTGGAGCGAGTCGGGCATGCCGAACTCCATCTCCAGCTCGGTGGGCTCGAAGGACCCGCCCGCCTCGGCCTCCGCGCGCAGGTGGCGCAGCAGGTCGAACTCGAGCCGCCGGACCGCCGTGCGCACGCGCACCGCCGTCGGGGAGATCGGGAAGTCGGCCTCGCGCTCGCGCAGGGCCTCGACCAGGATGCGCTCCGCCTCGGCGAGGTTCTCGCGCGTGACGCGTCGCGACCCGGTGCGCTCCAGCAGCCTCCGGTACGTGAGGTCGAGGACCGCATGCGCGTAGCGGCCGCGCACCAGCGGCTCGGCGTCGGGCTCGAGCGCCTCGGGGTCGAGCAGCCGGTCGACCAGCCACTTGACCGGGCAGTCCGCGTAGGTCTCGAGGGCCGCGGCCGACAGCCGGTCGCGCCCGGCCAGGTCGGCCAGCACCTCCGGGGAGTCGATCCGGTCGGGCCGTGCCGGCACGACGTCGGGCCCCGCGAAGGCCGCGGCCCGGCGCCACTCCGCCTCGGTGGGCGCCTGCTCGAGCGGCCAGGCGACCTGCGCGAGCGGGCGCGAGCGGAGCGTGGCGTCGAGCGCATCGGAGTCGAGCGTGTCGCGCACGTCGTCGACCAGGAACGACCGCACCTGCGGCGCGCCCTCCTCGTCGGTCTGGCGCCAGCTGAGCGCGAGCAGCCGCTCGGCTCGCGATACACAGGCGTAGAAGAGATAGCGCTCGCGCGCCGGACGGTCGTCGCGCAGCGGGAGCGCGAGCCCGGTCGCGGCCGCGATCTCGCGGCGGTCGTCGTCGGAGAGGAACGGCTCGGGCCGCGGCGGCCGCGGGAACTCACCCTCCTGGAGGCCACACACGAACAGCGCGCCGAAGCGCCGCGCACGGACGTCCTCGGGCCGGGCGACCTGAACCCGGTCGGGCGCGGGATCCGCACCGAGCCGCACCTGCACGTCCGCGAGGAGGTCGTGCAGCCGGCCCCGGTCGGGCGCGAGCGCGGGCGCCGCGCGCACCAGATCCCCCACCCCGCGGAGGGCGCCGCGGAGCGCGTCGCGCGCCGCCGGGTCCTCCGCCTCGTCGGGACCGAAGACGTGCGCCCGGCGCTCGTACGGGCGTGCGAACACGCGCTCCACCTCCTCGTCGAGGGCGAAGCAGAGCGGCACGATCCGCGTGGGCTTGGCCACGCGGTCGACCTCGGTGAGCCGCCAGTCGTGAGCTCGCTCCCAGAGAGCGCGCGCGTCCTCCGCGCTGCGAACCCCCGCACGCCGTACCTCCGACTCGAGCGTGTCCGCGAGATGCGGTTGATCGAGCCGTCCCGGCGTGCGCAGGTAGGCGATCAGGTCGTCCGCCGTGCCGGTGCCCGACGCGCAGCGCAGGAGCGCGAGCACGCCGCGCCCGAGCCCGGTGTGCGCAAGCGGCACGCGCCGCTCGAGCGAGAACGGGATCCCGTAGGCGCCGAACACGCGGTCGACCAGCGACGCGTACGCGGCCGGGTCGCGGAAGACGACCGCCACGTCGCCGGCCGGCGTGCCCGCGCGCAGGAGCTCCAGCACCTCGGCTCCCACCAGCTCGACCTCCGCGCGCTCGCCGCCGGCGGTGAGCAGCCGGACCGCGGCTCCCGGGTCGGGACGCTCGCCGCCCGGCTCGAAGAGCCGCCGCTCGACGTGGTTGAGCGCCGCGCGCGCGTCCGGGTCGTAGTGCTCGGCGGTGGACTCGAGGTGCACGTGCTCGGCGGCGCCGGTGAGCAGGCGCTCGTAGGTGCGGCCGATGGCCGCGAACGCGTCGCGCTCCGGCTCGTAGGGGAGGGAGACCGTGACGTCGGCGTCTGCCGGGCCCGCCAGGAGCTCGAGCAGCTCGAGCTCGAGCGGCGTGAAGTCGTCGAAGCCGTAGGCGAAGACCGGCGCGCCGCCCCAGCGGGCGGGATCGGAGCGCAGGGCGTCGAGCGCCAGACGCGCGAACAGCGGCTCGTCCACGAGCCCAGCGGACTCGAGCGCGTCGCGGTAGGCCGCGTAGAGCGCGCCCACCTCCTCGGCGTGCGCCGCCCGCGGACCCTCGCCCGCCCACGCGCGGAGCGCCTGCCGCAGGCGCGCCGGGTCGACCATCGAGCGGCCGAGCTCGGCGAAGAAGCGCGCCGCCGCGCGCGCGAACCCGGGCCGCTCGGCGGCGGCGGCGAGCGCGTCGAGCGGAGCGGATCTGATCGCGTGCTCCACGAGCAGATCGCGCTGCTGGCGGCCGGCGATGCGGTTGCGCCCGACCGCCGTGCCGCAGCGCTCGGCCACGATCTCGAACAGCCAGGCGAAGCGCACCACGCGCGTACCGAAGACCGCGCCGCGGCCGGCCAGCTCTCGCTGAGCGTGGCGGACGTCCCGCAGCGCCGGCACGACCAGCACGGGCTCCTCGGCGATCCGATCGCGGTAGCCGCCCAGCACGCGACCGGCCTTGCCGGCGTTGGCGGGTCCGGTGACGAGCGTGAGCGGCATCGGACCCGAATGTACGCGCGCGACGGGACGGCGCGCGAGCGCTCAGCCGGCTATCGCTTCAAGCGCCGCTTGATCTCCACGGCCTGCTGGTAGGTCGGCCGGTTCTGCCACGGCAGGAGCGGCTGGGTGATCGCCCCGAGGGGGCGGAAGTAGAGGGAGTCCCAGCAGGTCTGGCTGCCGTCCTGGCCGTCCTTCTTGCAGACCCCATCGCCGCTGTAGAGCTTCGACGCGGGCACGGCCAGCGCCGTGCGCAGCGACCTCCGCAGGGCGGCCCGGCAGCGGCCGAGCGACCCGCGGCCGCAGTACACGCGCGAGTAGCGACCGCGCACGCGCCGGCCGAGCAGCGTCCGGAGGTCCTTCTGCGCGTAGCCGTACCAGCCCGCCTGCCAGGCGGAGCCGAGGTGCTGTCCGCCGTTGTTGGGCGCGTTCACGAGCTCGTTCATCCCGGCCACGTCGTCGAACAACGACCTGCCGAGCAGCGGCTGGAACTCGGCGCGCATCCAGCGCGGCCACCAGGCGTCCATGATCCGGACGGCGTCCGCCTGGTCGTACGCCCCGTCGCGGTTGCGGTCGATCCGGTGCGACCCCGAGCGGTACCAGGCCCGCAGCGTGGCGATCGCGGGGCGCAGCTTCGCGTCCTTCTTCTTCGGCTTGCCCAGCACCCGCAGCGCCCACGGGAGCACCTGGGACCCGCGCAGGTCCACGGTCGCCGCGTCCTCCATCGCGTCCACCAGCTTGGGCAGCGTCATCTTCCGGCCGCCGCGCAGGCGCCGCCTGACGCCCCTGTCGAGCGATTGCGAGCGGTAGACCGGTCCGTACCCCCAGAGCCCGTCGGCCGCCCGCGTGCGCCGCGCCTGCTTGTTGTTCCAGCTCGTCATCCACGACTGGTCGATCGCGCGCGGGCGAGCGCTCACCGGGACGACGGGCGTGACGTTG
Source organism: Thermoleophilaceae bacterium (assembly GCA_034664365.1). Classification (GTDB taxonomy): domain Bacteria; phylum Actinomycetota; class Thermoleophilia; order Solirubrobacterales; family Thermoleophilaceae; genus AC-37. The sequence continues at coordinate 3,196 of JAXDHW010000079.1, read as the reverse complement.
GTCGCCGGGTTCCAGCCGCGCCACTGGAACCGGCTCGCGCCGCTCACGGGAAGGTCGGGGTTCACGTCCTTCGGGCGGATCGGGTTGGCGCCCGAGTTGAGGTACGCGGTGTGCTTGGAGTCGACGTAGAACCAGTTGAACGCGTAGCCGATCAGCGAGGCCGCGCGCTGGAAGTCATGCGGTCCGCGCATCGACCCCGGCTGGTTGAAGAGCGACAGCCCAAGCCCCGAGTCGGGCTCGTGCAGGTACGTGGACCGCAGCTTGGTGTAGACGACCGGGCGCCCGTGGACCGTCGCGCGCGCGGTCACGATGCCGAGCGCGGTGCGCTGGGATGTGTAGGTCTCGCTGCCCGGCGGCGTCTGATCGGCCGCGTTCGGCTTCCACGACTCGGTCCGCTTCAGCACCTCGATCGGACGGCAGCTCCCCCGGAAGCGGTAGTGCATCGAGTCGATCGTCGGCTTGGCTCCGCCCGGCTCGCAGAGCGGCACGGCGTAGGTGTCGGTCAGGTCCTGCCCGGCGGACGTGGCGCTCCACGAGTAGTCCCGGCCGTGGCCGAGCGAGACGTAGAGATTGGCTCCCGGGAACGCCACTCCACGCGCGTCGAGGTCGGGCGCGTGCACGTCCTGCTCCATGAGGATCTGCGGCGCGAAGTACGCGGTCTGCGGCCCGAACACGGCGAGCGGGTGGCCCGAGGCGGACTTCCGCGCGGAGACCACCAGCGCGTTCGACATCGCGGCGGGGAACGCCAGGCGCGCCACGCGCTTGGTGTTGGTGGTCGACGGGTCGAGGTTCACGTAGTCCTTCAGTGAGCCGCGGTCGGGCAGGGCCACCCCGTGCGCGTGCTTCGGTGCCGGCTCGTACGGGAACGCGCGGCCGCGCACGGTGGTCGGCGCCTCGGGGTCGTTCGCCGAGCGGAAGTCGCGCCACACGCGCGTGCCCGCGCGTTTGCCGAAGCGCTGGCGGGCGTGCTGGAGGACCAGCGCCGACGGCAGCTCGCCGCCGCCGCCCGCGCCGAAGATCGCGCCGACGAGCGTGGCGACGGCAACCGAGTCGCGCGGGGTCCAGTCCGCCGGTCCCTCGGGGTGCTCGATCGCCGCGTACTCCGCGGGCATCTTCAGGGGGTTGAGGCGCGCCTCGGCGATGTAGGCGTTCAGGCCCTCGACGTAGGCCCTCTCGTCAGCGCGCAGACGGTCGGCCTCCTTCTCGAACCCAGGGCGCCGCTGGTCGACCTGGCGCTGGAGGTCGGCCTCGGTGTACGGCGCCGTGTGCCAGATCTCGCGGTCGAGCAGGACGTTCGACGGATCGCCGCCGGCGAACTCGGCGAGCTGCGCCCGCCCGACGTGCCGGAGCACGTCGATGAAGAACAGCCGGTCCTCCCCCGTCACGTAGCCGATGCCGTACATGGCGCCCGCGCGCGTGGAGCCGTAGATGTGCGGGACCCCGAACCGGTCGCGGACGACCGTCACGTCGGGGCGCGGGCTGTAGGTGCGCTCGCGGTTCGCGGGGAGCGCCCCGAAGCGCGAGTCCTTGAAGTACTTCGTCAGCTGGTCGGGCTGGAGCCCCGGCGACGCGTAGAGCAGGTCGCGGTAGAGCGCCATCTGGTCGTTGTTGTGCGGGGGACGCTTGCCGCTCGAGAAGAACTCGCTCAACTGGACGGCGTTGTCGAACCCGTTGGTCCCGGGCGGGAGGACGTCGTGGAAGCCGCCGGAGTCGTTATGGCCATGGGACTGCGGCGCTGGCGCCGCGGTGGCGGTCCCGGACAGGGCGATGAGGAAGAGCGCGGTCGCGACTGCCGTCCTCCTCGCCATGGCCAGGAGGACAGTACATCGCCCCCCTAGATCCGGCGCAGCTGCCGCGCGCGCAGCGACAGGAGCTCGACCGCCCCGGCCGTGCGGCGGAACGGGTCTGCGAGCGGGCGGCCGCCGTCCAGCGGCAGCGCCGCGACCACCTCGCCGTCACGCTCGGCCAGCAGCATCTCTCCCTGCGGCCGCTCCGCCGTCTCGAGCTGCGCCAGCCGCTCGATCGCGTCGGCGTCCGCCCGCCGCGCGGGGCGGATGGCGACCGATCCCTGCGCGCGGAGCATGTCCTCCACGCGTGTCTTGCCAAGCTCGCTGTTCAACCTCTGGAACATGATCGCCCTCCTCAGACCTTGTAACCGTCCATTTGCTTTCACTGGTTACGTAACCTATCATACGTTCATGGCGGTTACAAGCTCGGATTGGCCTCACGCACGCGACCCGGCGCCGGACGAGCTCCGACTGGTTCAGGACTTCGTCAACACGCTCGACAGCGACAACGGCCTCCGGCAGATCGAGACGCTCGACGCCCCGGCCGACCTGGAGCGCTGGATGCGCAGGCGGAAGCTCCTGGGGCGCGATGAGCGGATCGGGGCCCCCGATCTCCGCCGCGCGCTCGAGGTCCGCAGCGCCCTCCGCGCGCTCCTTCTCGCCCACTCCGGCGTGCCCCTCGACCAGCAGGCCGTCGCACGGCTCAACGCGGCGGCCGAGCGCGCCCACGTGGCCATCGGGTTGCAGGACGACGGCTCGGCCACCGTCCTACAGCCGGCCGCGCGCGGACTCGACGGGCTGGTGGCGCGCCTGCTCGCGATCGTGGACCGCTCGATGGCCGACGGCACGTGGGAGCGCCTCAAGGCGTGCCCGAACGAGGACTGCGAGTGGGCGTTCTACGACCGCTCGCGCAACCGCTCGAGCCGCTGGTGCACCATGGCCGAGTGCGGCAACCGCGCGAAGGCCCGCGCATTCCGCGAGCGAAGCCGCTCGACCTAGGGACCGCCGTCCGTCGCCGCCACCTCCAGCAGGCCGAGCCGTGCCGCGCCCCGGAGCGCCTCGGCGTAGCGGGTCGCGGGCAGCATCGGCGGCGCGTCCTGGAGCTCCCAGCCGCGGCTCGGGTAGAGGAGCCAGCGCCCGACGCGGATCCGGTCGCCGTCGCGGAGCTCGACGCGCAGCTCCTCGCGCAGGTCGCCCGCCCGGCCGGGGCTCGCGGCGGTGGTGCCGTCGCCGGACCCGGCCCCGTCGGGCTCCGTCCGCAGGGCGGCCGCGAGTGCCTCGGCGTCGCGCGCCGGCAGCAGCTCCTGCTCGACCGCCGCGGCCACGAGCGCTCCCAGGTCGGTGGCGGGAAGCTCGGGCGCGGTCCGCTGTAGCGCGCCGCCCGCCCACTCCGCGAGCCGCACGCCGCC
>JAXDHW010000028.1:0-8830 GCA_034664365.1 Thermoleophilaceae bacterium | reverse complement strand
GCGCGCGTTGAGGTCGCGCTCGGATCGCCCGTGCGGCCGATGGACGACGCGGCGCGGGCGGCGAAGGTGCGCGCGCTCGCCGGCGACCGCCTCGACGGCGCGCTCGACGACGCGGACCGCCCTGCGCGCGAGCTACTGGCGGCGCTGGGCTAGCCGACGCCCGCGGGCGCGCGGACCGGCGCCAGCTCCACCGGTATCCCGTTGAGGACAGCGTTGCCCGAGAGCGGGTCGACGAGCGTCTCGTCGGCGAGGATGTTCGAGTTGGCCCCGGCGTGCGCGGACGCCACCTCGAGGCGGATGCCGTCGACGTCGTGGCCCCAGCCGTGCGGGATGCTCACAACGCCCGGCATCACCGCGTCGGTGACCTCGACCGGGACCTCCACAGCGCCGGCGCGCGAGCTGACCAGCGCCGGCTCGCCGTCGACCAGGCCGAGCCGCTCCGCGTCGTCGGGATGGACGTGCGCGGTGCAGCGCTCCTTGCCGCGCACGAGCGGCTCGAGGTTGTGCATCCACGAGTTGTTCGAGCGCAGGTGGCGGCGGCCGACCAGCACCATGCCGCCGTTCCGGTGCCGGTCGAGCGCGGCGCGCAGGCGGTCCACGTCGGCCACGATCTCCTCGGGCGCGAGCTCGATCCTGCCGCTGCGGGTGCGGAGCACCTCGGGCACGCGCGGCTCCAGCGCTCCGAGATCGACGCCATGCGGCGCCGCCTCGAGGTCGGCGAGCGTGAGGTCGTACGGCCCCGCGCGGAGCGAGAGGTCGAGGAGCCGCTCGGGCCCGCGACGGTCGGCCACGGCGGCGAGCAGCTCCGCCGGGTCCTGACCCTCCAGGCTTCCGCCGGCGCGCGCCGTCTCGCGTCGCGCCAGCTCGCCCGCGACAAGGTCGTCGAGCGCCTCGATGTCGGCATCGGCGCCCTGCCCCGCCACGACGCCTGTCAGCCGCAGCAGCGTCTCCCACTCCTGCGGCATGTCGAGGTCCGGCTCGATCACGGGCGGCGTGTAGTTGGCCACGTTGCGCACCGCGAGCTGGTAGAGCGCGAGGTCGTAGTGCGGCCGCTGGAGCGGCGACGGTCCCGGCAGGATCACGTCGGCGTGGCGTGTGGTCTCGTTCACGTACACGTCGAGCGACAGCATGAAGTCGAGGCCCTCGAGCGCGGCGGTCAGGCGACCCGAGTTGGGCGTGCTAACGGCCGGGTTGCCGGCGACCGTGACCAGAGCGCGCACCTGGCCCTCGCCCGGCGTGTCGATCTCCTCGGCCAGGCACGCGACCGGCAGCTCCCCGTACGCCTCGGCCAGCCCGCGCACCCGGCTGTGCCAGCGCCCGATCGTCACGCCGCGCCCGCTGCCGCCGGCGCCCTGGCTGTTGGGCTGGCCGGCGGCCGCCTTGGGGAACATCGCGCCGCCCGGGCGGTCGAGGTTCCCGGTGATCACGTTGAGCACGTCCACGAGCCAGCTCGCGAGGGTGCCGAACTCCTGGGTGCAGGTCCCGATCCGGCCGTACACCGCGGCGCTCCGGGCGGTGGCCAGCTCGCGTGCCATGCGGCGGATGTCGTCGGGCGGAATGCCACAGGCCGGCGCCACGCGTTCGGGCTCGAACGCCGGCGCCAGCCGGCGCACCGCGTCCATCCCGTTCACGTGCTCGGCGAGGGCGCCGGGCGCGTCCAGCCCCTCGTCGAGGATCACGTGCACGAGCCCGAACAGCAGCAGTGCGTCGGTCCCCGGCCGTATGAAATGGTGCTCGTCGGCCTCCTCCGCGGTGCGCGTGCGGCGCGGGTCGATCACCACGATCTTTCCGCCGCGCTTGCGGATCCCGCGCAGCCGGCCGCGCATGTCGGGCGCCGTGAGCAGGCTCCCGTTGGAGTGCAGCGGGTTGGCGCCCAGGATGATCAGGTGGTCGGTGCGATCCACGTCCGGCACCGGGACCGACAGGATCGTGCCGAACATCAGGCCGGCCGAGACCTGCTTGGGCATCTGGTCGACCGTGCTCGCGGAGTAGATGTTGCGCGTGCCGAGCGCCTTCACGAACACGCGCCCGTAGAGGAGCGAGGCCAGGTTGTGGGCGCCCGGGTTGCCGAGGTACACGGCCGCTGCGTCGCGCCCGTGCTGCTCCAGGAGGGGCGGGAGGCGGCGCTCGATCTCCTCGAAGGCTTCGTCCCAGGTCGCCTCCACGAGCTCGCCATGGCGGCGCACGAGCGGAGTCTTGAGCCGATCTGGATCCTCGTGCAGCGCCTTCAGGCTCGCGCCCTTGGGGCAGATGAATCCGTGCGAGAAGACGTCCTCGGCGTCGCCCCGGATGCCCACCACGCCGTCGCCGTTGGCGAGCGTCAGCTCGAGCCCGCAGGTGGCCTCGCAGAGCGGGCAGGTGGCGTAGGCGGTGGTCGTGGCGCCCATCTCTGAGGAGTAAGCCTACGCCCCGGGAGGGTCGCGGGATGGGCGCTACTCTCGCGACCGCATGAGCGTCTTCAAGAGCGACATCACGGTGCAGCTCGGCATCGACCGCACCGAGTTCCACCCCGGCGACTCCGTCACCGCGCGCGTGGTGGTCGGCGACGGCGCGGACGACCGCGTCCAGGGCGGGCGCGTGGAGCTCGCGTACGAGAACCGCTACCTCGACGAGGAGCGCTACCGGGACTCGGACGGCGACTCCCAGACCAGGACCGTGACCCGGTCGGAGACCGTCGTCGCCGCCTCGCAGCCGCTGCCGGGCGGGGCGGCCGGGCCGGTCGCGGCGGGCGAGCACACGGTCACGCTCACCTTCCCGCCGCAGTCGCCGCCGAGCGCGCACGAGCCCGAGGGCTTCGGCGACCTGGTGCGCTGGGAGGTGCGCGCGATCCTCGACCGCAAGATGGCGTTCGACCCCGACGCCAAGCAGCAGCTGACGGTCTTCTCGCGCCCCGAGCAGTACGCGTCGTGGGCGCAGTCGGCGCCCGTGTCGAAGTCGGCCGACTGCCCGATGGGGCTCGAGCTGTCGACCCGCTCGCTTCGCCCGGGCGAGGGCATCTCGGGGCAGCTGACGATCACCCCGCGCGAGTCGGCCAAGGCCCGCGCCATCAGGGTCCAGCTCGAGCGCCGCCGCACCGACACGCCGGACAACGTCCACCGCACCGAGACGCTCGAGGGCCCGCAGCTGGCTGGCAAGACCGACCTCGAGGCGGGACAGACGCTCACCCTCCCCTTCGAGATGGCGCTGCCCGTGGGCGTGCCGCCCAACTTCATGACCGGCAAGAGCAACCTGCACTGGTTCGTGGAGGGCATCGTCGACCGGCGGCTCAAGTCGGACTTCGTGGTGGAGGCGGAGATCGTGGTCTACACCGGCACGCCGGGCCCCGAGGGCTCCGGCGCGTGGGCCGCGCCCAGCGGCGAGCCCGTCGCGTCGATCCCCGAGCCCGTCGAGACGCCGGCCGCGGCCGCGGCGGCGCCCGGCGGCGCGCCCGACGCCACCGCCGCACCCGGCTCGTTCCCCGCCAACTGGTACCCCGATCCCTGGCTCAGCGCGCGCCTGCGCTACTGGGACGGCAACGCCTGGACCGGCCACACGGCCGACTGACCGGCCGCGCGCGCGACTGACGCGTGAGAGAGTTCACGGCGCACGAGCGCCATGAGCTCCGAGACGATCAGCCTGCTCACGATCCCGCTCTTCTCCGCGGCGATCGGCTACGTGACGAACTGGACCGGGGTCTGGATGCTGTTCAACCCGGTGCGCTTCGCCGGCTTCCGGCTGCCCGGGCTGAGGGTGATCGCGCAGGTCCTCCCGCGGCGGATCCAGCAGATCCCGGGAATCATGGTCGGCGGCGTGGGGTGGCAGGGGATCATCCCGTCGCGCGCCGCGAAGATGGGGAGCATCGCGGTCGACAAGGGGATCGCGAAGCTCGGCAAGGTGAGCGAGTTCTACGACCGGATCGACCCCGAGAAGCTCGCCGACTACATCGTGGAGACCTCGCGCGAGGACGTTCGCGACGTCGTGGAGAACGCGCTGCGGCGCGAGCACCCGCAGCTCTGGCGCGACCTGACGCCCGAGATGCGCGAGGGCCTCCACGCGCGCGTGGAGCGCCAGTACCCGGCCATGGTGCACGAGATCTTCGCCCGGATCGGCCGGAACATCGACCAGCTCCTCGACGTGAAGCTGATGGTCATCCGCCGCATCGAGGAGGAGCCGGCGCTCGCCAACAAGATCTTCAAGTCCGTCGGCGACAAGGAGCTGCGGCTCATCATCAACATGGGCTTCGTGCTCGGCTTCGTGCTGGGCATCCCGGTGGCGGCGCTCGACGCGGCGGTCGGGTCGCCGTGGGTGCTGCTCGTGTGCGGACCGATCGTCGGCTGGGTGACCAACTGGGTCGCGATCCTGATGATCTTCGAGCCGGTGGAGCCGCGCCGCTTCCTCGGCTTCACCCTCCAGGGCATGTTCCTGCGGCGCCAGCAGGAGGTCGCGGAGGTGTACGCGGACGTGATCGCGAACGACATCGTGACGGTCGAGAACATGGGCGCCGAGCTGCTCCACGGCGCGAACTCGGACCGGACGCGCCAGATGATCGCCAACTCGCTGCGGCCGGCGATCGACCGCTCGGTGGGCGCGGCGCGGCCGCTCGTGCGGCTGGCGGTCGGCCCCGCGGAGTACGACGCGATCCGCGAGACGATCGCCCACGAGGGGGTGGGCCCGACGGTGAAGCCGCTGGCCGACGCCGAGCTCAACCGCCGTCAGGGCGCGGCGATCCGCTCGCTGCTCGTCGATCGCATGCGCGACATGCCGGCGGAGGACTTCTCCGACATGCTCCGCTCGGCGATCAAACAGGACGAGTGGCTCCTGCTCGCGCACGGCGGCGTGCTCGGGATCGTCGGCGGCGCGGCCCACCTGCTGCTGTTCGCGTGACAACATGCCTTGGCGGATGACCGCCCAAACGCGCGAGATCCCGGTCGGGGGGGAGAGGGGGCAGCCGCTCGACGATGCTCTGCTGCGCGCGGCGCCGGTGATCGCGCGGCTGGCCGCGGCGGCATGGTTCCGAGCCGCCGAGTGGACGATCGAGACCTCGCTCCGGGCGGCGATCCGCGTGGTGCAGGGCGCGGCCCGCGGCGACACGCCGGCCGACCTCATGCAGGAGGCCGAGGCGGAGGTGCGCCAGTGGGCGCGCCAGCTGCTCGGGATCGTGAACGAGAGCACGAACGGGGCGGCGCCCGCCGGGCCGCCCGCCGAGCGCGAGCCGGACTACGTGGACGTGGAGGCGACGTCGCTCGACGGGCACCTAACCGACGACCAGCTGCGCGAGCGCGGCGCGGAGCTGCTCAGGCGCTCCGCCGACGTGGACCACGACCTCGACGCGCACCCCGCCTACGCGCGCATCCTCACCGAGCTGCATCCCGACGAGGCGCGCATCCTCCGGCTGCTCGCCGTGAAGGGCCCACGGCCGGCCGTCGACGTGCGGACCGCGGGCCCGGTGGGGATGCTCAAGTCCGACCTGATCGCGCTGGGCCTCACGATGATCGCGGCCGAGGCCGGGTGCCGCCACCACGAGGGCGTGCACGCCTACCTGGACAACCTCTCGCGCCTCGGGCTGATCTGGTTCTCGCGCGAGCAGATCGACGACCTGACGGTCTACCAGGTGCTCGAGGCGCAGCCGGACGTCGCCGAGGCGCTGGCAAAGCGCGGGCGGGCCAAGACGGTGCGGCGAAGCATCCACCTCACCGAGTTCGGCCACGACTTCTGCGACAAATGCCTCCCACTCGACACGGCCGAGATCGACGCCCTCGCCGGGCCCGAGCCGGGGCTGAAGCCGCGATGAGCATCGCCGAGCGCGCGGTCGACGCGATCAACGAGCTGAGCGGCCGGCACGAGGGCCACCGTGCGGCACACGCGCGCGGAACGCTGTGCGCGGGCACCTTCACGGCTTCCGCAGACGCGGCGGAGCTCACGAGCGCGGGGCACATGCAGGGCTCGCCGGTGCGGGCGACCGTGCGCTTCTCGAACGGCAGCGGCAATCCCAAGACACCCGACAACGACCGCCAGGAGGGACGCGGGATGGCGGTCAAGTTCTACCTCGACGACGGCGGCACGACCGACGTCGTGGCGCTCACGCTGCCGTGCTTCTTCGTGCGCACGCCGGAGGACTTCGTGACGTTCCTGGGGGCTCGCAAGCCCGACCCGGAGACCGGTCAGCCCGACATGGAGAAGATCGGCGCGTTCCTGGGCGAGCACCCCGAGACCGGCGCGGCGCTGCAGCACATCCTGCCCACGCTCGTGCCGCCGCGGAGCTACGCGACCTGCGTCTACAACTCGATCCACTCGTTCCGGCTCTCCAACGGCACCGGCGACGGGCGCTGGATGCGCTACCGCTGGGTGCCCGAGGCGGGCGTGGAGTCGCTGCCGGAGGAGGAGATCGACGGCGCCGCGCGCGAGTACCTGCAGGACGAGATCCGCGAGCGGCTCGCGACCGGGCCGGTGCGCTTCACGCTGCTGGCGCGGCTGGCGGGCGACGACGACGACGTCCACGATCCGACCGTCCCATGGCCGGACGGCGAGCGCGAGGAGGTCGCGCTGGGCACGCTCGAGCTCACCGGGCTCGACACAACGCGCGAGACGGGCGACGACATCCTCGTGTTCGACCCGATGCGCGTGACCGCCGGGATCGAGCCGTCGGACGACCCGATCCTCCACGTGCGCAGCCCGGCCTACTCGGTCTCGGTGGAGCGGCGTGCGGGCGCGCCGCCGCCGGCGTACGTCGAGCAGGTCTGACCCGCCCCGCTAGGGGTTGCAGGCCGGCAGCTCGTCCGGGAAGCTCGTGTCGTACGTGTTGCGGGCCCAGCAGTTGCCGTCGCCGGTGGTGTCCCACACGAGGTCGGAGGCCAGGTCCTTGTACTGCTCGACCGGGTGCTGCCCGTTGCCCTTCACGAGGTTGTCGGTGATCTGGTTCTTGTCGGGATTCGGGTCGATGTCGGTCGTGCAGTTGGGCTTCCCGACGAGGATGCAGTAGCTGACGAGCGCGATCCCGTCCGTGTCGTTGTGCTTCACGGTGTTGTCGAAGACGAGGTTCTTGTCGACGGCGACCATCACGATGCCGCTGCCGCGCGGCACGTTGCAGACCTCGTCTTCGGGGTCGAGGCAGGTGTTCTTCTTGTTGTTGTGATGGAAGAAGTTGTTCCGGATCACGTTGTTCTTGTTGGCCTTCACGTGCAGGTTCGGAAGGGCGAACGAGAGGAGGCCCGCGGTGTTCCCGGTGCCCGTGTTGCGTACGGCGAGCACGTTGCTGCTGTTCTCGATCTCGAAGCCGCTGACGTTGCGTCTGGCGAAATTGGTGTCGATCAGCACGTCGTGCGACTGGCCGATGTAGATCCCGGTGTCGTTGGAGTCGGAGGCGAACGAGTGGTCGACACGGCCCTTGCCCACGTACAGCGGGAAGATCCCGTACTCGTCGTTTTCCTTGGCGACCACGTTGGTCACGCGCCAGTTGTCCGCGCAGAAGACGACCACGCCGTCGCCGCTGAAGCCCCTCACGGTGAACCCCTTCACGAGCGAGCCCTTGATCCGCTGCTTGCCCTTGTGGAGGCAGTGGAAGTCGCCCGTGCGCGCGACCTCGATGCCGACGTGCTGCTTGTTCCTGGCGGCCAGGACGACCGGGTGGCCCTCCTTGGCGGCGCCGACGAGCTTGATCCCGTTTCTCTTGATGAGGACCGCGCAGCTCCCGCCCTCGGCCTTGCACTTGGTCCCGTCCTCCCTGTAGGTGCCGGGAAGGACCTTGACCCTGTCGCCCGTATGGGCCTGGTCGACCGCGTCCTGGATCGATTCGCCGGGGTGGACGACGATCGTCGCGGCGTGGGCTGAGGCCGGGAGCGCCGCGGTCAGCGCGGCGGCGGCGAGGACGGTGCGAAAGCGCATCGGGACCCGACCGACCCTACGCGGCTCGCGGCAGCGCTGTCAAGCGCGCGACGACCCGCTCGAGCGTGCGCTGCACGTCCTGCGCGTCGTACCTGATCTGGGCGTGGCTGAAACGGATGCAATGAAGGCCGGCCCGGGCGTGGGCTTGGCCTCTCTCCAGGTCCTCGGTCTGCTGCTGGGCCGTGCGGTGGTAGCGGAGGCCGTCGGCCTCGACCACGAGCTGTAGGTCCGGCCAGTAGAAGTCGACCTCGCAGCCGTTGACGGTGTGGCACGTGAGCGGCATCGGGAGCCCGGCGCGTAGCGCGATGGGGATGAACGCCTGCTCGAGCTCCGAGCGCGTGAAGCTGAAGGTGTAGCGGTCGAGGAGCCCGCGGAGCCGCCTTGCGCCGTGGCGCCTTCCGACCCCGTCAAGCTCCTCGCGCAGGCGCTCCGGGTCGATCAGGTCGAGCTGGTCGGCCTGGTTGATCGCACGCTCGAGGGCGCTGTCGCCGAGCCGGGTCGCGAGATCCACGAGGGTGGCGGCGGGGGTGGTGACCGGGATGCCGTCACGGACCGTGACGTCCTGCGGGCGCAGCTTCCGGCGGTGGACGGTCACGCCGGGTCGGCGGCGATAACCGGACACCGTGACCTCGAGCCGCCGCGACTCGCGAATCCGCCACAGCGCGGCCCCGGCCTCGTGGCTCAGCACGGCACCCGGTCCGCAGCTGAGCACAGCCGCCATCCACCAGCCGTGGTCGGATAGCTCACGGCGCCCAACCGCATAGACACCGGGACAGACGCGATAGAGGCGACCGGTCCTCAGCCGGTGTTCGATCTCCGCCCGCGTGAACCCAAGTGCGAGGAGCTGAAAGCGGGCAATGACGCCGTGCTGCCGGCGTACCAAGTCCCAGGCGAGCGAACTGATCAGCTTTGTACATGCCATGGCATGCAAAAGGCTGATCGAATCGAAAGCTCGCCCCCCGAGCCGCCC
>JAXDHW010000025.1:0-9438 GCA_034664365.1 Thermoleophilaceae bacterium | reverse complement strand
TTGACCATCGCCACGTGGTGCTTTTCGTCGACGAGCGAGCGGAAGCCGACGACGTTGAACTCGCCGAACTCGGTGGGCAGGCGCGCCTCCACCACGCGCTCGACGAGCTTGTCGTGGCGGCGCCGGTAGGCGATCAGGTCGGCGACGGTGATCATCCGCAGGCCGTGGCGCTCCGCGAAGCCCACGAGGTCTGGCACGCGCGCCATGGTGCCGTCCTCGTTCATCACCTCCGAGATCACGCCGGAGGGATTGAGGCCGGCCAGCCGCGCGAGGTCGACCGCCGCCTCGGTCTGGCCGGTGCGCTCGAGCACGCCGCCCTGCTTGGCCTTGAGCGGCACGACGTGGCCCGGCTGGACGAGGTCGCCCGGCCGCGTGGCGGGGTCGAGCGCCACCTGGATGGTGTGGGCCCGGTCGCCGCCCCCGGGCGTCCCGATGGTCACGTCGAACGCGCCCTGGAACGGCGACTCGTTCTTGGCGGCCATCACCTCGAGGCCGAGCTCGTCGCAGCGCTCGGGCGTGAGGGCCAGGCAGATGAGGCCGCGCGCCTCGCGCGACATGAAGTCGAGCGCCTCGGGCGTGGCGAACTGGGCGGCCAGCACGAGGTCGCCCTCGTTCTCACGGTCCTCGGCGTCGCAGACCACGACCATGTGGCCCGCGCGGACGTCCTCGAGCGCCTCCTCGACGCTGCTGAACGAGGCGCTCACGATCGCACCACCAGCTTCTCCACGTACTTGGCGAGCACGTCGACCTCGAGGTTGACCACCCGGCCGGGGGCCGCGCCGGCGAGCGTGGTTCGCTCGAGCGTCTCCGGGATGAGCGAGACCGCGAAGCCGGCGTCGTCCACGGCCGCAACCGTGAGCGACACGCCGTCGACGGCGATCGAGCCCTTCTCGACGACGTAGCGGAGGAGGTCGGGGTCGCAGGCGATCCGGACCACGCGCGCGAAGCCCTCGCCGCGCACGTCCTCGACCGTGCCCGTCCCGTCGACGTGGCCCTGCACCATGTGCCCGCCCAGCGGCGCGCCCGCGCGCAGCGGCAGCTCGATGTTGACCGCGTCGCCGGCGGCGAGCGGGCCGAGCGACGAGCGCCGGAGCGTCTCGGCCATCACGTCGGCGCGGAAGCCGTCGGGCGTCGCCTCGACGGCGGTTAGGCACACGCCGTTGACCGCCACGGAGGCCCCCTCGCTCAGGTCCGCCGCGAGCGGCGTGGCGACCTCGATCCGCGCGCCGTCGCCGTCGGGCTCGACGGCGCGGACGGTGCCGGTGGCCTCCACGAGTCCCGTGAACATCACCACTCCGTGAGGCGGGCGGTGATCAGCACGTCGTCGCCGATCTGCTCCACCTCGTGCGCGAGCGCGCGCTTGGCGGCTCCGATCAGCTGGAACCCCTGACCCTCGATCGGGCTGCGCGCCTGACGGCCGCCGGCCACGATCGGCGCCACGAAGACGCGCACCTCGTCGACCTCGCCTGCGTCGAGGAACGCGCCCGCCAGGTGGGGGCCGCCCTCGAGCAGCAGCGACTGCACCTCGCGCGAGCCGAGCTCGTCGAGCGCAGCGCGCACGCGAGCCGCCTCGTTCTCGCCGCTCACCGTGATGACCTCGACCCCGGCGGCGGTCAGCGCCTGCGTGCGGGTGCGCGCCGCCGCGCGCGAGGAGATCACCACGAGCGGGGCCTCCTCGACGCTCCTGACGAGGCTGCTGTCCACCGGCAGGCGCGCCTCGGAGTCGAACACCACGCGCCGCGGCTGGTGCGGTACGGCCTCGACGCGCGCGGTGAGGAGCGGGTCGTCGGCGAGCGCGGTGCCGATTCCGACCGCGACCGCGTCGAGCTCCGCGCGCCAGCGGTGCGCGCGAGCGCGGCTGGCCTCGCCCGAGATCCAGCGCGAGTCGCCGGTGCTGGTGGCGACCTTGCCGTCGAGCGTCATGGCCGACTTCATCACCACCAGCGGGCGGCCGGTGCGCGCGTGCTTGCGGAACGGCTGGTTGAGCAGCCGCGCCGTGGCCGCGACGTCGCCGTTGACCACGTCGACCTTCACGCCCTCGTCGCGCAGGATGCCGAGCCCGCGTCCGTTCGCCTTCTCGGTGGGATCGTCGGAACCCACCACAACGCGTGCGATCCGCGCCTCCACGATCGCGTCGGTGCAGGGCGGCGTGCGGCCATCGTGGGCGCATGGCTCGAGCGAGACGTACAGGGTGGCGCCGACGGGGTCCTCGGAGCAGGCGGAGAGCGCCACGCGCTCGGCATGGGGGAGGCCCGCCGCGGCATGGAAGCCCTCGCCGATCACACGTCCGTCCTTCACCACGACCGCCCCGACGAGGGGATTGGGACTGGTCATCCCGCGCGCCTCGGCCGCGAGCTCGATGGCCCTCTTCAGGTGGCCCGCATCCCGCTCCGTGCCTAGCGTCTGAGCCATTCCGGCCGTCCCCGATCTGAAAGTTGACTCGCCAGTCAACTGTACCAGCGGGCCCCTCGGCGACCGCTAATCTCACGCGCCAATGCGACGCCCCCGCGCCGCGCTTTCGCCTGCCTCGATCGGCGCGGCGGCGGCGCTCCTCCTGATAGCCGCGATCGGCCTCTACCTGCGCCTGCACCACAGCGGCTACGGGCTCCCGTACGTCTACAACTTCGACGAGGCCACGCACTTCACCAACCGCGCGGTCACGATGTTCGGGGAGGACCTCGACCCCGGCTACTACCAGAACCCGTCGGGGTTCACCTACCTCTGCTACCTCACCCTCCGGGCCGTCTACGGGGTCCTCGGGTTCCACCTCGACCACGGCACGGTCATCCGGCAGTTCTCCGCGGACGACACCCCGATCTTCGAGCTGACGCGCGGCCTCGCCGCGGTCCTCGCGACGGCCGGCGCCGCGATGGTCTTCTGGGTCGGTCGCAGGCTGTGGGGCGCCGGGGTCGGGCTGGCGGCCGCGGCGCTGCTCACGTTCTCGTTCCTGTCGGTCACCTACTCGCGGATCGCGGTGACCGACGTGGGCACGTTCCTGCCCGTGGCGCTGTCGCTCTACGGGGCGATGCGGGTCCACGACCGCGGCTGGCGGCGCGACTACGTGATCGCGGGCGCCGCGGCCGGGCTCGCCGTGGGCTTCAAGTACACGGCCGGGCTCGTGATCATCCCGACGCTGATCGCCGGCGGGATACGGCTGTGGACGGCGCAGGGACCGTTCCTCCGCCGCCGCGAGCTGCGCCTCTTGGTGCTCTCGGGCGTCGCGCTGGTGGCCGTCTTCGCGATCACCACGCCGTACTTCTTCGTGCACCCGGTCGACGCGCTCTACCAGATCAAGAACCAGGCGAGCGCGGCCGGCGGGACGGCCAAGCTCGGGCAGTCCCAGGAGGGCGGCTTCGTCTACTACCTGAAGAGCTTCACCTGGGGGTTCGGCTGGGCGGCGATCGTGGCGGCCGTCATGGGGGCGGCGATCGAGCTGCGCCGCAGCCGGCCGCGCGGGCTGATGCTCATCTCGTTCCCGGTCGCCCAGTTCGTCTACATGGGCGCGCAGTCGCGCTACTTCGGTCGCTGGATGCTCCCGATGTACCCGGTGCTCGCGCTGCTCGCCGGGGTCGCGATCGTCTGGCTGGCGCGACGGGTGCCGGCGCGAGCCCTCGTGCAGGGACTGGTCGCGGTGCTGCTCGTGGCCGCCGTGCTGGTGCAGCCCATCGCCGCCGACCTCCGCACCTCGGACGTGCTGGGGCGGGAGGACACCCGGCAGGTGATGCGCGACTACCTGGTTGCGCGCTACCCGCAGGGGCTGCGGGTGGTGGTGGAGCCCGCGGTGCCGGACACGTTCTACGACATCCCCGGCAACTTCAACCGCAAGAAGCAGTTCATCCGCGGGTTCATCCGGGACATCCGGCGGCAGTCGAGCGCCGACGCCCCCGAGGGCACCAACTCGACGTACGCGAACACGCTGCGCCCCGCGCTGATCGACGACTACCGCACGACCGGCTTCTGCCTGGTCGCGACGATGAGCGTGATCCGCGGCCGCGCCGAGAACGCCGCGCTGCCGAATGCGCTCGCCTACTACCGCCGCCTGCGCGCCGAGTCGACGCAGATCCTCCATGCGAGCCCGTACAAGAAGGGCCGCAAGCCGGTGCCGCTGCACTACGACTTCTCGTACGACTACTACCCGACCGCCTTCGAGCGGCCGGGCCCCGAGGTGCGGCTGTACCGGCTGCACGGGTGCCGGCAGCAGTTCGGCAAGGTGCCGATCTTCCCGGTCGGCACGCGCGGGCTCGACAAGGGCGCCGGCACGAGCTACTTGAGCCCCGCGCACCAGCCCAAGAAGCCGAATCAATAAAAAGCGGCTCCGGGGGAATCACCCGGCGTACATGAGCTGGGACGTGGTGATCGAGCCCGACGACGAGCTGCGCCACCGCGTGTTCAGCGTCAGCGAGGAGCAGCTCCAGGGGTTCGTCCAGGCGCTCGTGATGCATGGCGTGGACGACTTCAGGGCCGTGCGCCGGCACGGCGCCGCCCGCGACCCGTTCGAGGACGAGCCGGGCGGACTGCCGTGGCCGGACGTCGGCGATGACTACGTGCCCGTGTAGGCACGACGTTGCTGCGGGCTAGCCCTTTACGACCATGCCTCCTCCTTCCCCTCGTGACGGCTCTTCGCCGCCAGGCAGACGATCTTGATGTGGCGCTCCTCGTCGGGATCGCCCCGCAGGTGGCAGCCGCTGGCCTGGCCGCGGAAGCTCACGCTGCCGAAGCCGGCCTCATCGCAGGCCGCGCGGATCCTCTCGACGCTCCAGTGGCGCTGCACGTGCCAGCTCTCGGCCGGCGCGTCGGGGGCGACGATCTCGATCGTCGCGCTCGCCAGCGAGCCGGACTCGAAGTCCGAACTGCCCTCGCCGCTCCAGCGGAACAGGGTGTCGCCCGACCGCACCTCGAACGTGTCGGCGAACGTCGTCCGGTACGTCGCCAGCGAGTTGGTGTCGAACACGGCGATCCCGCCCGGGCGGAGCGCGCGCCGCATGCTCGCAAGCGCGGCCAGCAGGTCGTCGTCGTCGAGGAGGTAGTTGACGGCGTCGTCCATGCAGGTCACGAGGTCGAAGCGCTCGCGCCAGGGCAGCCGGCGCATGTCGGCGATGAAGACTTCGGCGCGGCTCCCGTGCTTGCGGTGCGCCTCGGCCACCATGGCCGGGGAGATGTCGCAGGCCGTGACCGTGTAGCCGCGGTCGAGCATCGGCTCGAAGCTCTTGCCCGTTCCGCAGGCCACGTCGAGCAGGTCGCGGCCGCGAAGGCCCTGCCCGCGCGCCCAGCGGTCCACGCCGTCCATCCAGTGCTCGTACGCGTAGTCCGAGGTGAAGCGGTCGTAGAAGCGGGCGAACGGCTCGTAGGCCGAGGTGACGAGCTCGGTTCCCGCCAGGCCCGGATCGCGTGAGGTGATGGCCATCGCGGGGGTAGACCCGCGAAGCGATCAAGACCGTTTCATCCCTGGCGCATCCCCGTTCAATAAAGTCCCGTAGATCGGGCACACTGGAACGAGTGTGCACCTCGCGGGAGGGAGGACCGTGACCGTTTGCATCGACATCACCGACCCGAAGCTGGTGAAGGCCTACGCGCACCCGCTTCGCATCCGGATCCTCAGCCTGCTCGACAACCGGGTCGCGAGTCCGAGCGACATCGCGCTCGAGCTCGAGACCCCGCTATCCAACACGAGCTACCACGTCCGCCAGCTCGCGGCGCTCGGGCTGATCGAGATGGTCGACAGCGCGGCGCGGCGCGGCGCGATCGAGCACTACTACACGGCGCGGGTGCGGCCGACGATCACCGACGAGGGCTGGGCCAAGCTGCCGGAGATCGTCAAGCGGGCGCACATGGGGGGCATCCTCCAGACGGCGATCGCGCACGTGGTCGGCGCGGCAGAGGCCGGCGGCTTCGATCGCGACGACATCCACTACAGCCGGACGAGCGGCCGGCTCGACGCCACCGCCTGGACGGAGATCGCGGGGGAGCTCGGCCGGGCCCTTGCGCGAGTGGAGGAGATCGTGGCCGAGAGCGAGTCGCGGATCGCTGCGGACGGCACGATCGACTGGGAGGAGGCGACGACCCTCATGATGCTGTTCTCCGGGCCGTCCGCGAAGACCCTCCCCCCGCCCGGGAAGGCGAAGAAGCCGAGGCGCCGCGCTAGCTCGGCCGCTGGGCGATCGTGATCGAGTCGATCAGCCAGCGCCCGCGCAGCTTGTGTAGGTTCACCGTCCAGTAGCGGCTGCCGTCGAGCGTCTTGGCCGTGGCGTGCGCTCCGGTCGAGCTGCTGATCTTGACGAAAGTGACCTCGACCGGCTGGCCCTCGAAGCGCTTGGCCTTGGCCACACAGTCGGTCTTCGAGCCGTAGACCGTGGTCACCGCCTTGCGGGTGAGGAGGTCGCAGGCCTCGGGCCCGTGCGAGAGCGCGAAGTGCTTGACGACCGACTCGATCCTGCGGCCCTCGCCGGTGTCGCGGTCGCCGCTGCAGCCCGTCAGCACGAGGCATGCGACAACCGTTGCGATCGCTCCTGGACGCATGGGCACAAGCTAGCCTGTGGCGCCGGGCATGAAGCTCATCATCCAGATCCCCTGCTTGAACGAGCAGGACACCCTGCCCGCCACGCTCGCCGACCTTCCCCGGGAAATCGACGGGATCGACGCCGTCGAGTGGCTGGTGGTGGACGACGGGTCGACCGATCGCACGATCGAGGTCGCGCGGGCGCACGGGGTCGACCACATCGTGCGCCTGACCAACAACAAGGGCCTTGCGACCGCCTTCCAGGCCGGGCTCGACGCGGCGCTCAAGCTGGGCGCCGACGTGGTGGTCAACACCGACGCCGACAACCAGTACGACGGCCGCGACATCCCCAAGCTCGTCCAGCCGATCCTCGAAGGACGGGCCGACATGGTGGTCGGCAACCGCCAGGTCGAGTCGGTCGAGCACTTCTCGCCGCTGAAGAAGCGGCTCCAGCGCCTGGGGAGCTGGGTCGTGCGCGGCGCGTCGGGCACCGACGTCCCCGACACCACCTCGGGCTTCCGCGCCTACAACCGCGAGGCCGCGATCCAGGTGCAGGTCGTCTCGAAGTACACCTACACGCTCGAGACGATCATCCAGGCGGGCAAGATGCTCGTGGCCGTCGAGCACACGCCGGTCCGCACCAACCCGAAGACGCGCGAGTCGCGGCTCTTCCCCTCGATGTGGTCGTACGTGCGGCGGAACACCATCTCGATCTTCCGGATCTACGCGCTCTACGAGCCGCTGCGGGTCTTCATGACGGCGGCCGCGGTGGTGGGTCTCGCCTCGTTCGTCATCTGGGCTCGCTTCGTCTACTTCTACATCGACGGCTCGGGCAGCGGTCACGTCCAGTCGCTGATCCTCGGCGCGGTGCTGTTCATCGCCGCGGTCCAGCTCGCGGCTCTCGGGGTCGTGGGCGACATCCTCGCCGGCTCGCGCGTCCTCCAGCAGCGGATCCTCGAGCGCGTGCGGCGGGTGGAGCTCCAGCTCGGCGTGGAGCCGTCGCACTACGAGCCGGGCGCCGAGGGCACGGGCCAGGCGGCCACCACCGGCGCCGACGCGGCCCGCGCCACCGGGAGCACCGAGGACCGGGAGGCGCTCAAGCTGTGAGCGATGCCTCGGCGGCCACCGCCGTCCCGACCGGCAACACCTACGACAAGTACGGCTCGACCAACCCGGTCGTCAAGCGTCTGATGGCGAACTTCCACCAGTCGCTCGACGAGCTCTGGGGGATCGCGGCGCCCGAGTCGATCCTCGACGTCGGCTGCGGCGAGGGCGTGCTCACGAGCGAGTGGGCCGAGCGCCTCGGTGCGGGCCGGATCGTGGGCATCGACCTCGACGACCCGAAGCTCAAGGCCGAGTGGGAGACCCGCCGGCGGCCCAACCTCGAGTACCGCGTGGAGGAGGCGACCTCGCTGTCGTTCGGGGACGACGAGTTCGACATGGCGGCGGCGATCGAGGTGCTCGAGCACGTGCCGCAGCCCGAGGCGACCCTCTCCGAGATGGCGCGCGTCGCACGCCGGCATCTGCTCGTGTCGGTCCCGCGCGAGCCCATGTGGCGGATGCTCAACATGGCCCGGGGCTCGTACCTGCGCGACCTGGGCAACACCCCCGGTCACCTGAACCACTGGTCGAAGGTGGGCTTCCACTCGCTACTCACGAACTACGGCAAGGTCCAGGAGGTCCGCACGCCGTTCCCCTGGACGATGCTGCTTGTCAGCGTCTAAGGATCCTGAGTCCGCGGAGCGCCGCCCCGGCTACGGCCGCGGCGCGGCGATCCTCTCGGTCGGGATCGGGGTCACCGGGCTCGTCACCTACGCGTACTTCTCGCTCGCGAGCCATTCGCTGAGCGACTCCGACTACGGCGGCGTCACGCTGCTGTGGTCGGCGGTCTTCATCGTCGTGTCGGTCCTCTACCGGCCGGTGGAGCAGCTCCTCTCGCGCACGATCGCCGACCGCGACGCCCGCGGGCAGACGGGGTCCGAGCACCTGCGCGTGGCCGCGACGATCCAGCTCGGGCTGGCGGCCCTGTTCGCCGTGGCCGCACTCGCTCTGCGCGGACCGCTCGAGGACGGCCTGTTCGAGGGGGCGAGCACGCTCTACTGGGTGATGATCGCCGCGGTGTTGATGTACGCCGCGAGCTACTTCGCGCGCGGCTACCTCGCGGGGCATCGCAGCTTCGGGCTCTACGGGCTCCTCGTCTTCCTCGAGGCGATGTCGCGCGTGATGTTCCCGCTCGTGGTCGCCGTGGGCGTCGCCGACGGGCAGGACGTGGTGGCGCTGGGCATCGCGGCCGCGCCGCTGTTCTCGCTCGCCGTGGTCCCGTGGGCGCTCACCCGGCGGCTGCGGGCGACCGCTGAGCCCGCCCTCGAGCAGACCGAGTTCACCCTCGCCCACGGGGCCGGCTTCGCGGGCGCCGTGCTGATGATCATGATCGCCGAGCAGACGTTCCTCAACGGCGGCCCGCTGCTCGTGAAGGCGACCGAGGGCCACCGCGGGGCCGCCCTCGCGGGCTTTGCGTTCAACGTGCTGCTGATAGCCCGCGCGCCGCTCCAGCTGTTCCAGGCGATCCAGACGTCGATCCTGCCCCACCTCACCAAGCTCAGTGTGAGCGGCCGGCCCGAGGAGTTCCGCCAGAGCGTGCGCGTAACGCTCCGGGCGATCGCGGTCTTCGCCGGCGTCGTCGCGCTCGCGATGCTCGTGCTCGGTCCGCAGCTGATGCGGCTCGCGTTCGGGGAGGGCGGCGGCTACGCGCGCGGCGGGCTCGTGCTGGTCGCGGTCGGCATGGGGCTGTACCTGTCGGCGGCCACGCTGAACCAGGCGGCGCTGGCACACGGCCGCGCGAAGCAGGCGGCGGGCTGCTGGGTGGGATCGGCGATCGCGTTCGTCGTCGTGCTGCTGATCCCGAGCTTCCACGACGCGGTGCTCAAGGTCGAGGTGGCGTA
>JAXDHW010000021.1:0-3834 GCA_034664365.1 Thermoleophilaceae bacterium | reverse complement strand
GGAGCGCGAGCGCGAACATCGCGACGAGCACAAACCTTGCCTTCCTCATTTCCTACCTCCGTTGTCTCGACTGCGTGTTCGGTGCATGTGCTCCCTTGAACACACCGTCGAGAGAAGAACTCACGCGCGCTTTCATGCAGGCGCGTCGGCGCCTGGACGAAGGGCGTAGGAGGAGGGCGCTAGCCGGGACCGCTGTGGTCGTCGACCTTGGGCAGCTCGTCGTCGCTCGAGCCGCTCGTCCCGCTGGTCACGGTGCTGCTGTCGTCGGAGCCCGAGCCGCTCCCGCTCGAGCCGCTCCCGCTCGAGTCGCTGCCGTCGGAGCCCGAGGTCGAGCCGACGTCCCCGGAGCCGGACCCGCTGGAGCCGGAGTCTGAACCCGAGCCGGAGGCGCCGGACCCGGAGCTCGAGCCGGACCCGGAGCCCGAGCCATCGTCGCCGGAGCCGCTCGAGCCGGAGCCCGAGTGCCCACCGTCGTCCCCGCTGCCGGAGCCCGAGCCGGAATGACTGCCGTCGTCCCCGCCCCCGCCGTCGCCGGAATGCCCGTCACCCCCGGACGAGCGGCGCCCGCCGTGGTCGTCGCCGGGCTCGGAGTGGTGCCGCGCGCGGCCCTGACGCGCGAGCTCGACCGCGCGTTCGAGCGCGCTCCCCCTGCGGCCGCCGCGTCCGTGCCGGCCGAAGTCGTCAGTGGACAGTGGATCGCCGGCACCGGAGCCCGCCCCGCTGCCGCCCACCCCCGCCGTCGCGATCTGCGCGGCCTCGGCCACGTCGCTCGGGCCGTGCCCGTCGGCGGCCGGATTCAGCGGGCCGCTCACCACACCGCCGGCGACCACGCCGGCGGCGACCACGGCCGCACCGATCTTCGCAAGGCCCGCGATGCCGCCGGCGCCGCCGGCGATCTCCGCGATCCGAGTGACGCTGGGCGCGTCGCCGACGCCGCCCTCGGCCAGCCGGCCGAGGAGCTGCGGCGGGGTGACCGCGGTGGCCGCGGCGCGCAGGGTGGTCCGGGCACGGTTCAGAAGCTGGCGCACGGCGCCGTCGGTGACGCCGAGGGCCACGCCGATCTCCTCGTAGGAGCGACCCTCGAGCTCGCGCAGCACGATCGCGTCGCGCTGGCGGCCGGGCAGGCCCTGCACACCGCGAACGACCTCGCGAATGCGCTCGCTCTGCTCCACGGCCTGCGGCGGCTGCATGACGCCGTCGAAGTCCTCGGGAATCTGGTCGTAGCTCCAGCCGTTCTGGCGCAGCAGGTTGAGCGAGGCGTTGTGGGCGATGCGGTAGAGCCACGGCCGCAGCTTGAGCTCCGCCTCGCCCTCGGTGATCGCCTTGTAGGCGTTGAGGAACGCCTGCTGGACGGCGTCCTCGGCACGCTCGGCCGGAAGCAGGCCGGAGCAGTAGCGCAGGAGCTGCTTGCGATAGCGCGCGACGATCGCCTCGAAGGCGCGGCCGTTGCCCGCACGGGTCAGGTCCACCAGGCGCTCGTCCGTCTGCGTGTGGAGGAGCGCCGTGCCCGCGAGACGGGCAGGCTCTATCAGGCGGCGTGGCGTCATCGTGGCTGCACGGGGTTGGATCGGCGTCGCGGTCCCATTGCTGTAACGCGCTATACGCAGAAAACTCACGTCTGGTCGAAGGCGCCCGCGCTTTGACCGAGGGTAGGCGCAATACCCTGCCCCCGTCATGGAGCTTCGCCGTGTCCATCCCGACTCCGCCGTGACCACGACCGCCGACGCCGCGGCTGCGCTGCGCCACGACGCGGAGCCGCCGGCCGACCGGCCCTACACGGTTCTGAACTTCGCCTCCACGGCCGACGGCCGGATCACGATCGGAGGCCGCTCGGGCCCGATCGGCAACGAGGCCGACCGTGAGCTGTTCCACGAGCTGCGGGGGCAGGTGGACGCCGTCATGGCGGGCGCCGGCACCGTGGGCACGGAGCGCTACGGGCGGCTGGTGCGCGACGAGGATCGCCGCGAGCGGCGGCGTGCGGCCGGGCTCGAGCCGGACCCGCTGGCCGTGGTGGTGAGCGCCCGCCTGTCGCTGGAGTCGGACCTGCCGCTGCTCCAGGACCCCGATTCGCGCGTGGTGATCGTGACCCAGTCGGAGCTCGAGCTCGAGGGCGTCCGCGCGCGCGTGGAGTACCTGCGGCCGGGCGACGCGCCGCCCGCGGCGGGCGAGCTGCGCGACCGCGCGGCGATGCTCGCGCTGGCCCCGATGATGCGCTTGCTGCGCGAGCGCCACGGCGTCGCGACGGTGCTCTGCGAGGGCGGCTCGGTGCTCGCCGGGGCGCTGCTGCGCGAGCACCTGGTCGACGAGCTCTTCCTCTCGCTCGCCCCAAAGCTGGCGGCCGGCACCGGGCCCACGATCGTGGGCGGACCGCCACTCGATCCGCCCGCGGAGATGGAGCTGCTGACCGCTCACGAGGCCGGCGGCCACCTCTTCCTGCGCTACCGGCTCCAGAGGTAGCCCCCTTACTACCCTTGCCGGGCGCCGCCTGCGGCGCGCGCTCCCCTCCCATGGACCCCGTACGGACAACAATCGTCGCGCTCGCCTGCGCCCTCGTCGCGCTGGCCGGCGGCGTGTACCTGGGCGGCCACCCGGGCACGCTCCCGCACTGGGCGCGGAACGTGTTCGTGGCGAACGACAACGCCGCGCGCGACGAGCTCATCGACGCGATCGAGAGCAGCTTCTACAAGAAGGTCGATCGCAAGAAGCTCGAGCAGGCGTCACTGAAGGGTGTCGTCGAGTCGCTCAACGACCCGTTCTCCCACTACCTGACCCCCGCCGAGACGAAGGCGTTCAACCAGCAGCTGAACCCGGCGTTCGAGGGCGTCGGGATGTCGGTGCAGGACGACAAGCGCGGCCTGCGCGTGGTCAAGGTCTTCGACGGCTCGCCGGCGCAGAAGGCGGGCATCGCGGCGGAGGACGTGATCGTCGCGGTCAACGGCCGCTCGCTCGCGGGCGTGCCCAGCACGGTCGCCACCGGCCGCATCAAGGGGCCGGCGGGCACCTCGGTCACGCTGTCGGTGCTCAGCCCCGGCGACAAGAAGCCGCGCCAGCTCAAGGTCAAGCGCGCGCGCATCGAGATTCCGGTGGCGGCCGGGCGCCTCATGCACCACAACGGCCTGCCGCTCGCGTACGTCCGGCTCGCGGCCTTCGACTCCGGCGCGCACGCCGCGGTGGAGGATCAGCTCAAGCCGCTGCTCAAGAAGGGCGCGCGCGGCATCCTGCTCGACCTGCGCGGCAACCCGGGTGGCCTCCTCACCGAGGCGGTGCTCACGTCGAGCCTTTTCATCGAGAAGGGCACGATCGTCTCCACCAGCGGGCGCACGCAGCCCAAGCACGTGTTCGAGTCGGAGGGCGGCACGATCGCTCCCACGCTCCCGATGGTGGTGCTCGTGGACAAGGGCTCGGCCAGCTCGTCGGAGATCGTGACGGGGGCTCTCCGCGACCGCGGGCGGGCCACAATCGTGGGCGAGAAGACGTTCGGCAAGGGCGTGTTCCAGAACGTCGAGCAGCTCGACAACGGGGGCGCGCTCGACCTGACCGTGGGCAGCTACTTCCTGCCCGACGGCGAGAACCTCGCGCACAAGGGGATCGTGCCCACGGTCCCCGCGCACGACCTCCCGAAGACCAAGCGCGACGAGGCCCTGCCGATCGCGCTCGCCGTGCTCGCCGCCAAGGCCCAGTGAGCGCGCAGGCGCGGACGGCGCCGCGCGATCGCGCTCGTTCCCAGCCGCTCGTCGCCGTGCTCGACAGCCGCGGCCGCTTCGCCGTGGCGGAGCCGCTCTTCGAGCGCGGCGGCCGGGTGACGCTCGAGACCTCCGCGCGCCGGGCAGGGCG
>JAXDHW010000344.1:0-2926 GCA_034664365.1 Thermoleophilaceae bacterium | reverse complement strand
TGAACAGGATGATGTCGCCGCGCTGGGTGATCTCCTTCATCACCTTCTTGAGGCGCTCCTCGAACTCGCCGCGGTACTTCGAGCCGGCGACGAGCGCCGCCAGGTCGAGCGTGTAGATCTGCTTGTTCTTGAGCAGCTCCGGCACCTCGCCATGCGTGATGCGCTGCGCGAGGCCCTCGACGACGGCGGTCTTGCCCACGCCGGGCTCGCCGATCAGAACCGGGTTGTTCTTCGTGCGGCGCGAGAGGATCTGCATGATCCGCTCGATCTCGGTCTCGCGGCCGACCACCGGGTCGAGCTTGCTCTCCGCCGCGAGGCGGGTGAGGTTGCGACCGAACTGGTCGAGCAGCTTGGACGACTTCTTGCCCTCGCCCTGCTGGCCGGTGCCGGCGCCCTGCTGGCGCCTGCCGCCCGGGCCGGAGAGCATGCGGATGACCTCGTTGCGGATCTTCTCGGAGTCGGCGTCGAAGTCGAGCAGGATGCGGGCGGCGACGCCCTCGTTCTCGCGCACGAGTCCCAGCAGGATGTGCTCGGTGCCGATGTAGTTGTGCCCGAGCGACAGCGCCTCGCGCAGCGCGAGCTCCAGCACCTTCTTCGCGCGCGGGGTGAACGGGATCTGACCGGACGTGACCTCTTCCCCCGAGCCGACGATGCGAACGACCTGCGCGCGGACGCGCTCGACGGTGATGTCGAGCGACTCGAGCACGCGCGCGGCGAGACCCTCCTCCTCGCGGAGGAGACCGAGCAGGATGTGCTCGGTACCGATGTAGTTGTGCTTGAGGATCCTGGCCTCCTCCTGAGCGAGGACGACCACTTGGCGGGCTCGTTCGGTGAATCGCTCGAACACGGCGGTCCTTCTTCCTGTGGGGTTCCCCGGGAGGCGTCGGGGCTTGGGTCCTTATCCGTATCGGCAGGTTCGCCGAACCCGAAAAGATCCCTGGCTCCTCACCGCCGGGAGATGGCTGAGTCTAGCAATGGGGGTCGGCCGGAAATCCGCCTGGAAAGCCGCTTAACGCGTTGCACGCAGGGGCTTTTCACGACGACTTGAAAGGCCTGCAAATCTCCTAGGTGCGCATCGCGGGGAACAGAACCACCTCGCGGATCGAGGTGCGGCCGGTCAGCACCATCACGAGGCGGTCGATCCCCACGCCCACGCCGCTGGTCGGCGGCATGCCGTGCTCGAGCGCGCGCAGGAAGTCCTCGTCGAACGGCTGCGTCTCGTCGTCGCCCGCGGCGGTCTGTGCGCGCTGGTCCTCGAAGCGCGCGCGCTGCTCGTCGGGATCGTTGAGCTCGCTGAACGCGTTGGCGATCTCGATGCCGCGCGCGAAGCACTCCCAGCGCTCCACCAACCCGTCCTTCTCCCGATGGGCTTTCGCAAATGGAGAAAGCTCGACGGGGTAATCCATGATGAACGTCGGGTCGTCCAGCTTCGGCTCGACATGCTTCGAGAGCAGCGAGTCCACCATCTTGGGCCACGGCTCATCCGGGTCGAGCTCGATTCCCCTGCCCTTCGCGGCTTCGTGCAGGGCTGCGCCGTCGCCGCGGTGAGCCAGGACGTCGATGTCCGTCTCGGCGAGGATCGCCGCCTGGAGTGAGATCCGCTTCCATGGAGGCGGCGAGAAGTCGACTCCCACGTCGCGCGCGACGGTCGAGACGAGCTCCTCGAGCAGTCGCGCGCCGTCCTCGTAGTCGGCGTACGCCTGGTACCACTCGAGCATCGTGAACTCGGGGTTGTGCTTGTGCGAGATGCCCTCGTTGCGGAAGTCCTTGCCCAGCTCGTAGACCCGCTCGAGCCCGCCGACGATCAGCCGCTTGAGGTATAGCTCGGTGGCGATACGCAGGTAGAAATCGCGGTCGAGCGCGTTGTGGTGCGTGGTGAACGGGCGCGCCAGCGCACCGCCGTAGAGCGGCTGGAGCACCGGCGTCTCGACCTCGAGGAAGCCGCGCTCGTCGAGGAACCGCCGCACGGCCGCGATCACCCGCGAGCGCATGATGAACAGCTCGCGGCTGGCGTCGTTGGCGATCAGGTCGAGCTCGCGCTGGCGGTAGCGCGTCTCGACGTCCTCGAGCCCGTAGTACTCGCTGGGCACCGCGCGCAGCGACTTGGCCAGCAGCGCCCACGAGTCGACGCGCAGCGACAGCTCGCCGCGGCGCGACTTGAACGCGGTGCCGTCGACGCCGATCAGGTCGCCGACGTCGAGCGACGTCAGCCGCTCGAACTCCTGCTCGCCGAGGACGTCCTCGCGTGCGTGCAGCTGGATCCGGCCCGAGCGGTCGGCCAGGTCGAGGAACGCAGCCTTGCCGTGACCGCGGCGCGCCGCGAGGCGGCCGGCGACGCGGTAGCGCGCGTCGGTCTCGGCGCCGGCCTCGAGGTCCTCGTGCGCGGCGTGCACCTCGGCGATCGGCCGGACGCCGGGAAAGGCGTGCGGGAACGGGTCGACGCCCTCGGCGCGGAGGCGTGCCAGCTTGGCGCGGCGATCGTCCGCGGTCCGGTCGTCGGTCACCGCGGGGATCCTACGGTCGGCAGCGGCCGGCCGAAGGCCGGGCCGCGTCGCCTCAGCGGCGCTACTTCGCCTCGATCTTGGTGATCTTCAGCTTGCGCGCGGGCCCGCGCGGGACCGGCACCGACACGAGCTCCCCGCGCTTCTTCCCGAGCAGCGCCTTGCCGACGGGCGACTCGTTGGAGAGCTTGTACTCGGACGGGTTCGCCTCGGCGGAGCCGACGATCTTGTACTTGACCGACTTGTCGGTCTTCTGGTCCTTCACGTGGACGGTGACGCCGACCGACACGACCTCGTTGGTCACCGACTTCTCGTCGATCACCTGCGCGCTGCGGAGCTTGTCCTCGAGCTCGGCGATCTGGCGCTCGAGCATCGCCTGCTCGTTCTTGGCGTCGTCGTACTCGGAGTTCTCCGAGATGTCGCCG
>JAXDHW010000335.1:0-2804 GCA_034664365.1 Thermoleophilaceae bacterium | reverse complement strand
GGTGCTGATGGACAGGATCCTGAACGTCGCGCGCGTCGATCAGGTGGTGCTGGTGCTCGTGGTGATCGACATGGTCATCAAGCCGACCTAGCGCCGGCTCGAACTCAGCCGGTGCGCGCGGCGAACTTGCGGACCCGGCGCTCGCCCTTCGACTCGAAGAACGCCCACTCCTCGCGGCCGAGCTCGGTGGCCGGCTCCTCCGCGAACCACCACTCGCGCCCGATCCGGTACCAGTTGCGGGTCGCCTCGAGCTGGCCCAGCACCGCCAGCACGCCGGATTCCATGCGCCGGCCCATCAGCTCGTTGGCCGGCAGGTTCTCGCGCCGCATCACGTCGTAGAAGTCCGAGCGCGGGTCGGTCACCGCGGAGATCGCGCCCATCACCAGCTCGGAGTCGATGGTCAGCTCGCGGTCCTCCATGTACCAGCCGCCGACGGCCTTCACGTGCTCCATCATCCGCTCGGCGTCGACCCGCTTGGGCTTGCGGATGAAGCCGAGGTCGTGAAGCGCGGACACCAGCGCGTCCGGGTCGTTGTCGAACGCGGCCTCGAGCGCCGCGATCTCCAGCTCGATCTGCTCCTTGTCGAGCTGCTTGGTCATCCCGAAGTCGATGAACGCGACCTTGCCGTCGGGCATCAGCAGGTAGTTGCCCGGGTGGGCGTCGGCGTTGAAGTGCTGGAGGTGGTAGATCGAGCCGAAGCAGAAGCGGAAGACGATCTCGCCGAAGCGGTCGCGCTCCTCCTGGGGCAGCTCCTTGATCTGCTCGAAGCCGACGCCGTCGACCCACTCGGTCACGAGCACGCGCTCGGTCGTCAGGCGTGAGATCACGTCGGGCACGTGGACGAACGGGTGGCCGCGGTACGCACGGGCGAAGGTGCGCTGGTTCTGAGCCTCGTACTCGTAGTCGAGCTCCTCGAGCACGCGCTCCTTCAGCTCCTCCGCGGCGGCCTTGGCGTCGAGCCCCGGCGCCAGCGCCTTCGCCAGGCGCAGGATCATCCCGGCGTTCTGCATGTCGGCGCGCAGTGCCTGGGCCACGCCCGGGTACTGGATCTTCACGGCGACCTTGCGGCCATCGGGGAGGACCGCGCGGTGGACCTGGCCGATCGAGGCAGCCGCGGTCGCCTCCTGCTCGAACTCGTCGAAGAGCTCGTCGACGCCGGACTCCCACTCCTCCTCGAGCACCTTCGAGACCTTGTCCCACGCCATCGGCGGAGCGGACGTTCGCAGCGCGCCGAGCTTGTCCTGGTACAGCTCGCGGTACTCGGGCGGCAGGAACTCGGTGTCGATGAACGACGCGAGCTGGCCGATCTTCATCGCCGCGCCCTTCATCGTCCCGAGCGTCTCGACCATCCGCTCGGCCGCCTCGAGGTGGCGCTTGTCGAGCTGCTCGGTGGCGCGCTCCTTGGAGCGCACCACGTTGGCGGCGCGGGTGCCCGCGTAGCGCGCGCCCTGCGAGCCGATCACGGTCCCGACCTTGGCGGTGCGCGCCACGCGCCCGGTCGGGATCCGTTCCTCGTCGCGCGCCATGGCGGGCGGAGCGTACCGCTACGGCCACCCCCCGACGCGGCAGTCGTGATCTACACTGGCCCGCCGTCATGGCTAGTCAGAAGCGTCCATCACTCGTCGTCGAGGAGCGCGCGGAGCGCGGCTCCCGCGCCATTCGCCGGCTCCGCCGCGAGGGCTACGTGCCCGGTGTGGTCTACGGCGGCGGCGAGGGCGACTGCATCTCCTTCAAGGTCGGCGTGCGCGACCTGCGCACGGCGCTGGTGGCCGGCTCGGCGGTGCTCGACCTCGAGGTCAGCGGCGGCAAGGCGCTGCCGGTGATCATCAAGGACCAGCAGCGCCATCCCGTGCGCGACGACATCATGCACCTCGACCTGCTCGAGGTTCGCCTCGACGAGAAGATCCAGTCCACGCTCGCCGTGGACCTCGAGGGCGCCGAGGAGGCGCCCGGCGCCAAGGAGGGCGGCGTGATCGAGCATGTCACGCGCGAGCTCAGCATCGAGGCGCTACCGGGCGACCTTCCCGAGCGAATCGTCGTCGACGTCTCCGGACTCGAGGCCGCGGCCACGATGCACCTGTCCGAGGTCACGGCCCCGCCCGGCGTCACGTTCCTCGACGATCTCGAGGAGACGATCATCGCCACCGTCACCATCCCGACCGAGGTGGAGGAGCCCGAGGTCGAGGAGGAGACCGCGCTCGTGGGCGAGGACGGCGAGCCCATCGAGGGCGAGGCGCCCGCCGAGGGCGAGGGCGAGGGCGAGGCGGGCGAGGCGCCCGCCGAGGGCGGCGGCGACGAGGGCGGCGGCGGGGACTCCTGAGCCTCTTCCGCCGCCGCGGTAAGGGGGACGAGGGGGGCGGCCGGGTCGACTGGCTGGTGGTCGGGCTCGGGAACCCCGGCCGCGAGTACGAGGGCACGCGCCACAACGTCGGCTTCGAGGTGGCCAACCTGCTCGCCACGCGCTGGGAGCTCCCGCGCGCGAAGTCGAAGTACGGCGGCCTCTACACCGACGGCCGCACCGGCCCCGGCGGGCCGCGCGTGGGCGTGCTGCTGCCCCAGACCTTCATGAACGACGTCGGCCGGTCGGTCGGGCCGGCGCGGGGGTCGCTCGGTGTGCCTTTGGATCGAATCCTGGTGATCCACGACGAGATCGACTTCCCGTTGGGGCGGGTCGAGAGTCGCCTCGGTGGGGGGACGGGGGGTCACAACGGTTTGAAATCGCTTAAAGCGGGCTTGGGAGGGGGCGACTTCCGGCGTTTGCGGGTCGGCGTCGGGCGGCCCGACACCACGGATCCCGAGATCGT
>JAXDHW010000292.1:0-2758 GCA_034664365.1 Thermoleophilaceae bacterium | reverse complement strand
CACTCCGCGCGCGAGGACTACCTCGACGGCTCGATGAACGTGCCCAAGACCTGGCTCGCGGAGAACGCCAACCTCGAGCAGTGCGAGGGGACGATCGCCGACGCGCTCGAGGGAGCGGATGTCTTCGTCGGCCTGTCCGGTCCCGGCGTTGTCGAGGCCGCCGACCTCGGGCGGATGGCTCCGGACCCGATCGTGTTCGCCATGGCCAACCCCAATCCCGAGGTGCGGCCCGAGGACGCCGCGCCGTACGTGCGGGTGATGGCGACGGGGCGCTCGGACTACCCCAACCAGATCAACAACGTCCTCGCCTTCCCCGGCGTGTTCCGCGGCGCGCTCGACGTGCGCGCCTCCGAGATCACGGAGGAGATGAAGCTCGCGGCCGCGCACGGGATCGCCGGTGTCGTGACCGACGACGAGCTGGCCGAGGACAACATCATCCCCACGGTCTTCAACCGCGAGGTGAGCCACGCGGTTGCAGAGGCCGTCTCCCGGGAAGCCATGCGCAGTGGCGTTGCGCGCGGGCCGCGCACGCTCACGCGTGTGGCGTACTGACGCGCCCGGGTAGGAGGCAGGGATGAGGGTCGTAGTCACGGGAGCGACCGGCACCATTGGTCGCGCGGTCGTACGCGAGCTCCGCAAGCGCGGCGACGACGTCGTCGCGCTCACGCGCGATCCCGGCTCGGCCCTCCAGGTGCTGGGTCCCGACGTGGAGCTGCATCAGTGGGCGGATCCGAAGGGCGAGCCGCCGCCGGCCGCCGGACTCGCGGACGCCGACGCCGTCGTCCACCTGCTCGGCGAGCCCGTCGCGCAGCGCTGGTCGAAGCAGGCGATGGAGGAGATCCACAACTCGCGGGTGCTCGCCACCCGGCACCTCGTCGAGGGGATGGCCGGCGCCGGAGCTCGCCTGCACACGCTGGTGTCGCAGTCGGCGAGCGGCTACTACGGGCCGCACGGCGACGAGCTCGTGGACGAGAGCTTCCCCGCCGCCTCGGAGGACTTCCTGGGTGAGGTCACGGTCGCCTGGGAGGCCGAGGCGAAGCAGGCGGATGAGCTCGGCGCGCGGGTCGCCTTGATGCGCACGGGCGTGGTGCTGTCGAAGGGCGGCGGGGCACTCGAGAAAATGCTGCCGCCGTTCAAGCTCGGTGTCGGCGGCCCGGTGGCCGGCGGGCGCCAGTACGTGCCTTGGATACACCTCGACGACGTGGTGGGCGCGTTCCTCTTCGCGCTCGACGACGCGCACGCCAGCGGACCGGTCAACGTGTCCGCGCCGCGGCCGGTGACGAACGCCGAGCTGTCGAAGGCGCTCGGTCGCGTCCTGCACCGCCCGGCGTTCATGCCGGTGCCCGGCGTCGCCGTGAAGCTGCTCTTCGGGGACATGGCGTCGATCGTCACCTCCGGCGTCCGGATGGTCCCCAAGCGGCTGGAGGAGCTGGGCTACCGGTTCAGGCGCCCGGACCTCGAGGACGCGCTGCGGGACGCGACGGGCCGCTAGGGCACCGGGGCCGTGGGCGGCACCTGGCCGCCCGTCTTGCGGTCGATCGAGCGGACGTGCCGCAGCGCCTCGCGCTGAATGACGAGGCTCCGCAGCAGCACGCGTAGCGCGCGGCGCTGGGTGGCGAGCGTCGTGTCCTGCACGTCGAGTGAGCGCCGCTGGATCGACAGGGTCTCGGCCTGGATCCGCGCGATGTAGGGGATCAGGTCGGCGGCCCGCACGACACGGTCCGTGAAGCCGGCCTGGGCGAGCGCGGTCAGGAGCGCGCTCGTCTGGTCGACCGTGCGCGTGAGCCGGTCACCCGACGCGAGCTCGGTCGCGAGGCGACCGACCACCCCGATCGTCGCGCTCAGCCGCGCGCCGTCGATGGAGCGCAGCGCCTCGACGACCGGACGAGCTCGCCGCACCACCGGCACCGCCGCGTGCAGCAGTGCCGCGGCATCGCTCACCGCGGGCCGCGCCTCGCGCAGCACCGGCTCGGAGCCGCGCATCAGCCGCGTGATCTTCGCGTCCTGAGCGGCGATGTGGCCGCGCGAGTCCTTCAGGACGACGAGCTGCCACGTGAGCAGTGACAGCATCGCGAGCAGCACGACCACCGCCCCGATCACGAGCAGCCAGGCGCTCGGGGGCAGCGAAAGGGTGGGGCGACTGCCCTCCGGTTGCGTAGTGGTGCGCGCGACAGGGCCGGGCTACCCCGGGGCCCGCCGCGGGAAACGGGGACGGCCTCAGCAGCCGCCGCGCGCGCGCAGCTTGCGGCGGTAGACCTTCATGTCGGAGTGCGTCCAGTCCCCGTGGGTCTGGTGGCGCAGGCTCTTCACGCGCTCCTTGTGGTACGGCGAGCTGAGGCTCTCGTTGTGGCCGATCACGTCCTTCACGAAGATGCCCTTCGTGCAGCGCAGCCAGCGCGTGAGCTTGAGCGAGGCGGAGAGCTGGCGGTGGTTGCCCAGGATCTCGGCATCGGAGTTGCCCACGTGCTCGATGCCGATCGCGGTGTAGTTGAGGCCGACCGTGTGGCGGCACATGATCCCGACCTTGACGAGCTGGTAGATCGTGCCGTCCTTGTCCACGACGAACTGTGAGCAGACGTTCGGAAGCTCGTGCAACTCCGGGTCCGGGTTGTCGGAGGCGAACGTGTTGTAGGTCGCCGAGAAGCTCTCGTTGGCCGTGTAGTGCTCGACGATCACCCGCGGGTCGATCAGCCGGAACGTGTCGAGGTCGTAGTGGCGGCGAGCGTAGGCGGCCATCTCGCTCCTGCGCCTGGAGCCG
>JAXDHW010000278.1:0-4068 GCA_034664365.1 Thermoleophilaceae bacterium | reverse complement strand
GGTCTGCGCTGCTCGATCGGCCTCGGGCCGAGCAAGCTCGTGGCCAAGGTCGCCTCCGATGCCGAGAAGCCCGACGGGTTCGTGGAGCTCACGCGCCTGGAGGCCTGCGACCGTTTTGCGGACACGTCCCCGGGGTTGATCCCGGGCATCGGCCCCAAGACCGTCGAGCGTCTGAAGGCGCAGGGAATCGAGACGCTCGCTCAGCTCGGCGCCACGCCGCCGTCCGCCCTCGCCGCGTGGTTCGGCGATCGGCTCGGGCCGCACCTCGCACGCCTCGCCCGCTTCGAGGACGAGCGCGCGGTGACCACCGTGCGTGTGGCCAAGTCCGAGTCGCGCGAGACCACCTTCGACCACGACCTGCGCGGATTGCCGGCGCTCGAGCCGGTCCTGCGCAAGCTGTCGGCCGAGCTGTGCGCCACGCTCGCCAAGCAGGACGCGCGCGGGCGCACCGTCGGCATCAAGGTCCGGCTCGACGACTTCTCCACCCACACGCGGGCGCGCACGCGCGAGCAGCCGACCAACGACCTCGGCGTGGTCTGGGAGACGGCGCGCGAGCTGCTGCGCGAGTTCGACCCGCCGCGCCCGGTCCGGCTCCTGGGGGTGCGGGTCGCCGGGCTCGACGAGGACCCGGGCAGCCGCCGGCCGCCGCGCGCGGCGGCGGCCGGACAGCTGGAGCTCTCCCTCTAGCGAGTCCCGCTAGCTCTGCGGCGAGGACCAGACGGTGCCGGTCGAGCCGAAGTGCAGCCGGTTCTTGGTCTCGGCGGTGAGGTCGTACTCGCGGTTGCCGGAGTACGGGCCGCGGTCGATCACCGGGGCCGTGACCGAGTGGCCGTGGTAGTAGAAGCGCACCTTGGTGCCGCACGGCAGCGTCTTGTTGGCGACGCCGAGCGTGCCCGGCGACAGCGTGGAGCCACACGCGGTGCGGTGGCCGTAGAAGCCGGGCCCGTACCACGAGGCGGCCGACGCGCGGTAGACCGTCACGCCGCCGTGCTCGCGACTCATGCCACCGGTCGTCGGCAGCACGAGGCGCATGTCGTAGTGCGATATCGACCCGGGCCGCCACGAGGTCTCGAAGCGACCGTTCGACTTCGTCTTGGCGCGGGCGGCGAGATGCCAGCCGCCGCCTCCTGCGCGCCGCGCCTGGATCCACACGACGCGGCCCTTCTTGCCCGGCTTCACGACGCCGTGGATCGGGTCGCGATCGCCGCTGAGCACGTGCTCGCGAGCGACGACCAGCATCCTCGAGTACGACTCGTCGCTGGCCTTCGACGACGCGGCGCCATTGCCGACGAGCGGGGTACCGGTGGCGGCGGATGCGATGCTCGCGCCCGTGGCCGCCAGGCCCGCGGTCGCGGTGAGTATCAGAGCACGAGCGCCGGTGCGCCCGCGCATGCGGGTGATCGTGTTCACGTTTTGGACTCCTTCCGGGCGTGCCTGCGGGGTTAGCTGTCGGGCTCGCGCGCGTTGTCTCGCCGCGCTACGGCCGGAACACCGGCCGATTCGCCCCTGCCGCGCTGACTTCTGCGGCTCTGGTTCCCCCGCCCGGCCCTCTCAGAGGAGCGC
The DNA here is from genome assembly GCA_034664365.1 of Thermoleophilaceae bacterium. Lineage (GTDB taxonomy): Bacteria > Actinomycetota > Thermoleophilia > Solirubrobacterales > Thermoleophilaceae > AC-37. The sequence goes on along the minus strand of JAXDHW010000278.1, from coordinate 2,505 downwards.
CGGTTCGGCGTGACCCATCGAACAACTGTTCGGAACGTACCCCACCTCACCGTTTCGTCCGTGACGTGCGTCACGGTGCAGCGCGTGGACCACCTGGCCCGCAACCGGGCCCACTGGGACGGCACGAGCGCCGACTACCAGCGCCGGCACGGCGATTTCCTGCGGATCGACAGGCCCGCTTGGGGCGTATGGCAGCTACCCGAGGACGACCTCGGGGTCCTCGGCGACGTGCAGGGGCTCGACGTCCTCGAGCTCGGCTGCGGGGCGGCCCAGTGGTCGATCGCGCTGTCGCGACGGGGCGCCCGGCCGGTGGGGATCGACTTCTCCGAGGCCCAGCTCGACCATGCGCGCCGCCTGATGGCCGGTGCGGGCGCGGACTTCCCGCTCGTCCAGGCGAGCGCCGAGGACCTGCCGCTGCCGGACGCGTCCTTCGACGTGGTGATGGCGGACCACGGCGCCATCGGCTTCGCCGACCCGCTCCTCGCGGTGCCCGAGGCCGCGCGGGTCCTGCGCCCGGGCGGTCTGCTCGCGTTCTCGATGCTCACGCCGCTCCTCACGCTGTTCGAGGTCGCCTCCGAGGACAACCCGGTCGAGACGCTCCAGCGCGACTACTTCGGAATGCACGAGCTCGACTGGGGCGACTGGGTCGGCTTCCAGCTCACCTATGGCGACTGGATCCGGCTGTTCCGCCGCAGCGGGCTGGTGATCGAGGACCTCGTGGAGCTTCAGCCCCCACCCGACGCCGTCAGCACCTACGCCGACGAGATCGATCTCGCGTGGGGCCGTCGCTGGCCCATCGACCACGTCTGGAAGCTGCGGAAGGAGTAGCGCCTACGGGGCGCGCTCGGCCACGTCGACCGGCTCGGGGACCGGCGGCAGCGGCACGTCGGGCGTGAGCGCGAGGACGGCGGCAACCACCACGAGCCCCACCCCGGGGAACGGCGGGAACCCGGGCCGCGTCGAACGCTCGGGCTGCTGGGCGACCCAGGCCTCCATCCGGTCGAGCAGCGCCAGGATCGATTCGCACACGTGCGCCTGTGGTGCGTCCTCCCCCACCTCGCACGCGAGCCGCGCCAGACCCACGTAGTCGGGCGCGGTGTCGTTGATCATCATGCGGCCGGTCGCGGTCACGAGGTAGGTGTGGACGCGGTCGAGGATGAGGTCGCCCCCCAGCCGGCGGTCGCCGGGCGCGGGCCCAAGGTGGAGCGGCTCCTCGCCCGCGAGGATCCGCTCCAGCTGCCCGCCCGCGATCTCGCGCACCTGCTCGGGTGTGAGGCCGGCCTGGAAGGCGCAGCGCAGGGCGAGGATCGACTGGAGGACCGTCGTCCCGTACGGCATGTCGCTGCCGAACAGGATCTGCCCGGGCGGCACGAGCCCGAACAGCGTGAGGTGGTCGTGCGGGCTCCACCACGCCGTGTCGAAGAAGAGGTTGGGGTGGTCGGGCGCGTGGCGCCAGATCCAGGCGAGGTCGGACACGCCGTCGTGGGCCAGGATCAGCCTGAGGCCCGGGTGGCGTCCCGTGATCGCCAGGGCGTCGCGGCCGAGCGCGGGGATGCCGCGGCCCGCGTGCGTGATCACCGGGAGCCCGCGCTCGTCGGCGAGCGCGAACACCGGCTCGAGCCGCTCGTCGTCGAGCCGGAACTGCTCCGCGCGTGGGTGGAACTTGATGCCCCTGGCGCCGCGCTCCAGGGCGCGCTCCGCCTCGCGCAGCGGGTCGTCGGCGGGGTCGAGCCGCAGGAACGGCACGAGCTTGCCGCCCGACGCGGCGGCCTCGTCGATGATGCGGTCGTTGGCCTCGCGGTAGCCGTCGGGCTCGTGCATCGTGAAGACGACGGCGCGTGCGTTCGCCTCGTCGAGGCCCTCGATGAGCTCCTCCGCGCTGCAGCTGTTGCCATCCGGGTCGTTCGAGCCGGTGTGCGTGTGCACGTCGAAGAGGTCGATTCCGGGCACGAGATCGACCACCGCCTCGTGCCACGGGCGCAGGATGTCGTCGGAGTACATGGGGCCGTAATCTACGTGCATGGCGAACAGCGGCGAACGACTGACGGGCCTCGACGCGTCGTTCCTGCACCTCGAGAGCGACTCGTCCCACATGCACGTGGCGGGCGTGATGCTGTTCGAGGGCTCGCCGCCGGAGCACGACGAGCTGGTGGAGGCGCTGTCGCGGCGGCTGCACCTCGTTCCCCGCTACCGCCAGAAGCTCGCGTTCGTCCCGCTCGGTCAGGGGCGGCCGCGCTGGGTGGACGACCCGCACCTCAACCTGCACTACCACGTACGCACCACCGCCCTCCCGTCGCCGGGTAGCGAAGAGCAGCTCAGGGCGCTCGCCGGGCGCGTCTTCTCGCAGGCGCTCGACCGCGACAAGCCGCTGTGGGAGATGTGGGTGGTCGAGGGCCTGGGCGGCGGTGAGCGCTTCGCCGTGCTGTCGAAGACCCATCACGCGCTGGTCGACGGGATCTCGGGCGTGGACATCATGAGCGTGCTGTTCGACGCGTCCCCGGAGCC
>JAXDHW010000232.1:0-3692 GCA_034664365.1 Thermoleophilaceae bacterium | reverse complement strand
TCCATACGCCGAGTGTCGCAACCCCGGCGATCCCGGCCACGCCCACGTTGAGCCCCTGGTCGCGGGCCATCGCCACCAGGGCGGTGGCCTGCAGCTTGGCGCCGAAGGGCACCAGCGGGCGCACGTGTCGCCACGACCAGCGTGGGCGGACGAATCCGACGGGCCCGACTCGGTTCATTGCGACCACGCCAACGACCGCGCGGGCGATGACGGCGGTCGCGAGCCCCCAGACCCCGAAGCCGACGGCCACCGCGACCAGCGCCCACGCGTAGTAGGCGACAGCCTCCACGAGGTCCACGAAAGCGATCGGCCGGTACTGGATCTGGCGCTCCAGCACGATCGCCGCCGGGATCCGCGCGCTCCAGATCGGGAGCGACACGAGCATCGCCGCGATCACGAGCCCGTCGCGTCCGAACCACACGGCGGCGGCCGCCCCGAGTGCCGCAATTGCGGCGGCCACGAGGATCTGGAGCCCCTCGACGGCCTCGAGCTCGATGCGCTCGGGCGGCCTCTCGCGCCGGATGAGCACCGCGCCCAGCCCGCCGTCCACTAGGTAGGTGCCCACGACGAGCAGGACGCTTCCCAGCGCGACCACGCCGAAGTCGCGCGGCACCAGCAGCCGCGCGAGCGCGATGTTCGCTCCGATCCCGAGGGCGAACGTGATCGCCCCGCGCACGCCCAGCACGGCGGCGCCGCCGGCCGCGCGATCGCGCACCTCCTCCCGGCCGAGGTGCCCGCTCGTCTCAGCGGGCGGACGGGTGTCTGGCGCGCCCTCCATTCGCGCCGAATACTGTCGTAGCATGGCGGCGGTGCGGTGGGGCGCTAAGACTCGTGTGACCGAGCGGACCGTATTCAGCTGATGCACCGCCGTCTTGGGCGTTGGCGCGTGAGAGCGCTCCCCGCCGCCCTTCTACTGCTCGCCGTACTGACTGCGGCGCCGGCCGGGGCGGCGCTCGTGCCGGCGAACTTCGAGCTGCGGCCGCTCGCGACGGGGCTCGATTTCCCAACCGCGGTCGACTGGGCGCCCGACGGCCGCATGTTCGTGGCGGAATATTCCGGCGTGGTGCGGGTCGTGGTGGGTGGGCAGGTCCTGGACAAGCCGCTCGTCGACATCTCGGACCACGTCAACGCCAGCGCCGATCGCGGGCTGCTCGGGATGGCGGTCGACAAGGACTTCGCGTCGAATCACTACCTCTACCTCCTCTACGTCTACGACCCGTCGGGCGCCCACGACCAGGCCAAGAAGTCCTCGCGGCTCACGCGCGTGGTGGTGCGACCGGACAACACGGTCGCGAACCCGTCCGACCCCGAGACCGTCATCCTCGGCCACGACGCGGCCGAGCCCTGTCCGGCTCCGAGCAACGAGCTCGACTGCATCCCGGCCGACTACATCTCGCACGCGATCGGCACGGTGCGGGCCGACCCCGACGGCACGCTCTGGGTCGGCTCGGGTGACGACGCGATCGCCGGCCAGAACGATCAGGCCGCCCTGCGGGCGAGCAACGAGCAGAGCTACGCGGGCAAGCTGCTGCACATCGACAGGTCGGGCAACGGGCTGCCGGGCCACCCCTTCTGCCCGGCCGACGACGACCTGACGCACGTGTGCACGAAGGTGTACGCGCGAGGGTTCCGCAATCCCTTCCGGTTCGTGCTGCGGGGTGGCGGCTTGGGCCCGATCGTGGGCGACGTCGGCATGAGCTCGTGGGACGAGATCGACCTACCGGCGCCCGGTGAGAACGACGGGTGGCCGTGCTGGGAGGGTTCGGGGCACCAGCCGACATGGCAGAACGATTCCTTCTGTCAGAGCCTGTACCCGGGCGGCAACACGTCGCCCTACTTCGCCTACGCGGGCGACGGCGGCCCCAGCGGAGGAAGCAACGCCGTCGTCGGCGGCCCGGTCTATCCGGGCGGCGACTATCCGCCCGCGTTCGATGGCGCGATCCTGTTCGGTGACTGGTCGCACGGATTCATCCGGCGGCTGAAGGACACGCAGAACGGGCCCGTGGTGACGGGCTGGATCTCGCAGGCGCAGGTTCTCGACCTCCAGCTTGCGCCGAGCGGAAATCTCGCATACGTCGAGGCCGGCGACTTCGGGCCGGGCCACGGGGCGGTGTACGAGATCGACTACTGCCCCGACAACTGCGCGCCGCTCGCCCGCGCGAGCGCGACTCCCTCGTTTGGCGATCCGCCGCTCACGGTCGCCTTCAAGGGTGACGCATCGAGCGACCCCGACGGCGACGCGCTCAGCTACGACTGGGACTTCGGCGATGGCAGTGCCCACAGCACGGCCCCCAACCCGACGCACAAGTACGTGGCCGATGGCGTCTACGAGGCGGCGCTCACCGTGCGCGATCCCGGCGGGCTGACGCGCACCGCGTCGCTCCCGATCTCGGTCGGCAATTCTCCGCCTCGGCCCACGATCGAGCTGCCCCACCAGGGCGCGCTGTACACGGCCGGGGTGCCGATCGAGCTGAAGGGCTCGGCCGTCGATCCGGAGGAGGGCGCCGTCGATCCCGCCGACCTCGGATGGCGGGTCCTGCTTCACCACGCCAATCACACGCATCCCCTCACGGTCGAAACCGGATCGACCGCATCGGCCACTGCGCCGGCCGATCACGGGATGGACTCATATATGGCGGTAACGCTCACCGCGCGCGATTCCGCCGGTCTCACCGCCAGCAGAACGATCAAGGTCCACCCGCGTCCGGTGACCGTCAAGCTCAAGAGCTCGCCTGCCGGCGCGCCGCTCGTCTGGGGCAGCGAGTCAGTGGTCGCTCCGTTCACCGCCACCGGCGCCGACGGTCAGAAGACAGCCGTGGGGGCCGCGGTGAGCTTCCGGCGCGCCGGACGAACGTACGCGTTCGACCGTTGGTCGGACGGAGGTGCGGCCGTACACGACATCGAGGTGAAGAGCGCGTCACCACCGAAGCTCACCGCCTACTACCGCGAGACCGGGAGGGACACCGCGGGACCGGCACTCGTCTTCGATCGCGCGCACGCAGCGAGCAATGCCCGCCACGGCAGGCTCAAGGGCACGGGCGACGACCCCGCCGGAGTGCGGCGGGTCGAGGTCGCGCTTCGGGTGAAGCGCGGCGGATCGCTGCTTTGCCGCTGGTGGGTGCGCCGCTACCGCCGCCTCGCCCACCGGCAGAGGGATTGCTCCAAGCCGACCTGGATGCGAGCGTCGCTTCTGCCCCGCGTCGGCGCCACGAGCGTCCGATGGCGCGTGGACCTCGACTCTCCCGCGCCCCCCAAGCACTACGACGTCCTGTTCCGCGCCAGGGACGGCCTCGGCAACGTGAGCCGCCGCGCGACCGGGCACAGGCACATCACGTTCCGGGTTCCGCGGTAGACCTACGGCACGGCGCGCAGCGTCAGCACCCCACCGAAGCGGCCGCGCGTATCGCAGCGCTCGTACGAGGGGTTCTGCACCGCGCAGTCGCGCGGCGGCGTGCCGGCCGCCGTGTCGCCGACCTGGATCTTGATCTCGCCCGAGTGGTGCATGTCGCGGGCGGGGATGAGGACCGTGCGCGAGGTGAACCAGGGCTCCTCTCCCCAGCCGCCGTCGAAGCTGAAGCCGGGCGTGAAGTAGTTGTCCAGGATGCGGTCGATGCTGTCGCCCTGGTCGGGGCACGCGGTGGGCAGCCGGCCCAGCACGGTCACGACCGGGTTGCGGGCCGTCACGGCGAACG
>JAXDHW010000279.1:0-3771 GCA_034664365.1 Thermoleophilaceae bacterium | reverse complement strand
GATGCCGTCGTACGTGAGCTGGGTTGAGCTGGGCGCAGACGACGGGACGGGCACGGCCTTGTACGTCGAGCGCGCAGGCTTCGTGAACGACCACTCGTGCGGACACGGCCCCGTCGCCACGGCGTCGCTCACCGGCCCGCCGGCCAACACAGCCACCGCACCGGCCAGTCCCAGCACCACGCGTCGCATCTGCACCTCCGAATCGCGTTACCGCCACTCTCGCACAACCGGGAGGCGACCAACGACCTCTCGCGTGTGAAGCCTTGGCGCCGATGGGTGCTCAGCGGCGCGCTTCAGCGGGCCGGGGCGGGCGACACCGGGTCGTCCCAGAGCCGTGCGCGCGGCGCCCGGGGCGACGACGACTCGAGCACGTGCCCGCGCGGGTCGAGCGTCAGGCGATGCACGAGCGGCTCGGGGCCCGTGGCCAGCTCGACGGTCGAGCCCGCCGACGCGTGGCCGATCGCACGCGTGTCGCGATAGACGGTGCGATCGCCCCGACGCTGCTCGATTCCCCACGAGAGCTCGCCGCTCGCGCTGAACGCCTCGACCGTGATCCGCGCGTGCGGGTCGAGCTGGCCGAGCTCGACGCTGCGGGCCTGGCCGGGCCGGACTGTCACGAGGCGGCGGCCGTCGACCAGCAGCGACATGCTGTCCTTCGCGTTGAACAGGCGCATCACGACCGGCGGCCCCGCCGGGTTCGGCTTCGTGGGGGTCCGCTTGGGCGGGGAGCCGCCGACGTTGCGCTCGCCGAACTCCTGGACGTAATAGAAGCGGAGCTCGTTGTCGCCCATCGCGAACCCGCCGCCGATCGCGTGGAACGACGGGTCGAGGATGTTCTCGCGGTGCCCCGGGCTCTCCATCCAGTCCCGGCACGTGTCGTCCGGGTCGTTCCTCCCGGCCGCGATGTTCTCCCCGATGCCTGTGAACGCCTCCCAGCTCCCGAAGATGTCGATCCGCTGAGCCGGGCCGCGTCCCTGCGGGTCGTCGTGGGAGAAGAAGTCGTGCTTGGCCATGTTCTTCGCGTGAAAGCGCGCCGCCTTGTTGAGGATGGTGTTCTCGGTCAGGCGCGGGAGGCCGGCCTTGGCGCGCTCGCGATTCGCGCACTTGCGGATCATGTCCTCCACCCGCTCGACGATGCCCTGAGCGGGCGCGGGCGCCGGAAGCGCCGCCGCGAGGAGCGTCGCGACAAGGCTCGCGACGAGCCATCCGCGGCGGCTGTCGGCGAGGCGGACCATCGCGCCGGGGACGGTACCTCGCCACCGCCGCCCGGGCGTCACCTTCCGACGGCGCTCGGTGAATGGGCGCGGCTGGTTTCGAACCAGCGACCTCTCGCGTGTGAAGCGAGCGCTCTCCCACTGAGCTACGCGCCCTCGGCCGCCGGAGTCTAGGGCGCAGGATGCCATTCACGGCATCAAGGCTCGGGGGGTCGGGCCGACCTCACACGTATGCCGTCACTCCGGTCCGCCGCCATGGCCGGGGTGCTCGCCGCGCTCACGCTCGGCCTGCTCCCCGCCGCCTCCGCCTCCGCCTCGAGCGCCAACACCGCCGCCCTCCAGGTCGCGATGAAGGCCCTCCACCACTACGACGGGTCGATCGACGGGATCCGCGGCCCCCAGACCACCCACGGGCTGCGCGTCTTCCAGAAGGCCCACCACCTCACCGTCGACGGGATCGTGGGACCGGAGACCTACCGTGCCCTCGGCTGGCGCGGCCGCGCGCGGATCGGGGAGCGCCTGGTGCACCGCCACGAGAAGGGCTGGGACGTGGCCGCCATCCAGTTCCTTCTCCACCGTCGCGGCTTCTACCCGGGCACGATCGACGGCGGCTTCGGCCAGATGACGGACAGCGGCGTCCACCGCTTCCAGCGCTCGGTCCACCTGAGTGCCGACGGCATGGTCGGGTCGCACACCCTCCACGCCCTCATCCACGGCGGGGACGGCGGCGGGTCGGGCAAGCCGAGCGGTTCCGTGCGCTTCTACCGCCCCGTCGACGCGCCCATCACCAGCCCCTTCGGGATGCGCTGGGGACGTATGCACACCGGCGTTGACTTCGGCGCGTCGTATGGCACCCGTATCGGCGCCGGCGGCGTTGGCGTCGTCTCGTTCGCCGGTTGGAACTCCGGCGGGTACGGCTACCTGGTGGTCGTCCGGCACCGCGAGGGCTACGAGACCTGGTACGCCCACATGTCACGAGTGGCCACCAGCGCCGGACGGTCGGTGTCGGGTGGCTCGACGCTCGGCTACGTCGGCGCCACCGGCCACGCCACGGGCCCGCACCTCCACTTCGAGGTCCGCCACAACGGCACCCCGGTCGACCCGATGCCCTACCTCTTGTCCGGCACGGCCAAGGCGACCGCCCGCAAGGCCAGCGCCGAGGACCCGGACGGCTGCGCCCCGCCCTCGGGCTTCGGGCGGGATCCGCGCACCGCTCGCCTCGGCAGCTGCGGCAAGTAGCCGGCCGCTCAGCCCGAGATCGTCGCCTTGATCAGGTCGACCGGGAAGTTGTTGCCCGGCTCGATGTAGCCGCCGCCGTACAGCTCCACCTCGCCCGACGGCGATCCGCCGCTCAGGTCCACGGAGACCTTGCCCGCCGTGATCTGCTTGGGCGACGACAGCGACCTGCTCGTGACCTGGAACGAGTTGAGCTGCACCGCCCGCGCCCCGCTGCCCACGGTCGCCTCGAGCTGCTGCCCGTCCGAGCTCGCCGAGACCGACGCCGCGGGCACCCGCGCGCTCCACACGTAGCTCGCCACGCTGCTCACGTTGCGGTACACGTACGAGTTCGTGACGAACCAGAGCCGCCCCGCCGTCGTCTCGGCGATGCTCCCGGACAGCACGCCGAACTCGTTGTCCGAGTCCACGATCAGCACCCCGGCGCGGTTGAAGTTCTCACTCGGCTCGTACTGGCCGGTCTGACCGTTCCACTGGTAGGTCGTCCCCGAGAGATTGACGTTGTAGGTCCCGGGACCGCCGCCGCTCGGCGCCGTGCCCGCGGACGAGTCGCCGCCGGCCTGTGCGGAGGTGTCGGAGCCGGACCGCGAGCTCGAGCCGGAGCTCCGCAGCGTCGGCAGCGATTGCGAGTGCCGCTCGGGCGTCTTCGCCGCGGCGCGCTGGGCGATCCGCGGCTTGCTCGCCTTCTTGTCGGCGCTGTCGCCCACGCAGCCCCCGAGCGCGAGGCTGGACGCGAGAGCCAGAGCGGCGACGGTCGCGAGTCGCATTCTCGCGCGCGAGTATCTCCGGGACCGCGCGCGAAGTAAAGAGCGTGAGCTAGCATCCCGAGCGGACCGTGCTAGGCGGGGAGGTAGCGGTGCCCTGCACCCGCAATCCGCTCTAGCGGGGCCGAATCCCCGTCCGAGGGGTTGGGCTCCGGGGCCAGTACGCCGGTCGGAGGCGTCGATGGTCAGGTCCCGCGCGGTGAGCGCTCGCGAACCAGGTCAGATCCGGGAGGAAGCAGCCTTAAGCGATACCGCTCACGCGCCGCGGGGACACCTGGCAGGAGTCACCGGCCGACCGAAACGCCCGGGGACCTTTCTTCGACGGCGGGTGCACGGTCCACTACTTCCTCACGCGCGCGGGCGGCAGCCGCCCCAGAGCACCCACGCGCCGTGCCGGGCGACCTCGCGGTAGCGGGCCGGGCGCCGCGCCGGCGCGCTGCGGTCGCGCGGATCGAGGATCGAGAGCTTCTCGGCCCTGCGCGTCGCGGGCGCCACGAACAGCCCGTTCGGGGACGGCCGCTCGAGGGTGGCCGACACGATCTCGGACGGTCGCCGGC
>JAXDHW010000142.1:0-3729 GCA_034664365.1 Thermoleophilaceae bacterium | reverse complement strand
GAGCGCCGCCGGGCCGACCTCGCGGCGGCGTACCAGTCCGCGATCGTCGAGGCGCTCGTCGCGCGCGTCCGCCAGGCCGTCGAGCGCGAGCGGCTCCCCCGGCTGGCCATCGGCGGTGGCGTGGCCGCGAACTCCGAGCTGCGCGAGCGCATCGGCCGGCTCGCCGCCGACCTTGGGCTGGAGGTCTGGATCCCGCCGCGCGAGCTCTGCACCGACAACGCCGCGATGATCGCGGCGGTGGCGCGTTACGTGGAGCCGATCGCGTTTCCCGGGTATCTCGAGCTGGATGCCTCGGCACGCGCGGCGTAACCCATGACGCTCGTCACCCTGTACGGCAAGCCCGGCTGCTGCCTCTGCGACGACGCGCGTGCGGTGGTGCACGCGGCTCGCAGCGAGCACGACTTCGAGCTGCGCGAGGTCGACGTCACGCTCGACCCGGGCCTCGAGCGCGAGTACGGCGAGCGGATCCCCGTCCTGGAGATCGACGGCCATGAGGCGTTCGAGCTGCGCGTGGAGCCGGAGGAGCTGAGGCGGCTCCTGAGTAGAGTGGCCCCGTGAGCGTCACGGAGGTGCCCCCGCCCGAGGGCGGCGACCGGCTCGCGTTCGGAGTCGCGGCGCGGCTCTCGCGCTACCTCCAGGTCCTGACCCAGGCCAAGAAGATGGGCAAGGACACGATCTCGTCGCAGGAGCTCGCGGACTACACGCACGTGAACTCCACGCAGATCCGCCGCGACCTGTCCGGCTTCGGCAAGTTCGGCAAGCGTGGCGTGGGCTACAACGTCGACGCGCTCGTCTCGCAGATCCGCAAGATCCTGCGGACCGCCGGCCAGCACAACATCGGGCTCTTCGGGGCCGGCCACCTCGGCAAGGCGATCGCGGGCTCCGACGTCTTCGCCGACCACGGCTTCCGGGTCGTGGCGATCTTCGACGCCGACGAGGCCAAGGTGGGCGAGCCGGTGGGCGAGCTCACCGTGCGCACCTACGACGACGTCCGCCGGGTCGTCGGGGAGGAGGAGATCGTGGTCGGGGTCCTCGCGGTCCCGACCGAGGCCGCCCAGAAGGTGGCCGACGACCTCGTCGACGCCGGCGTGAAGATCATCTTCAACTACTCCGAGGCGCTGCTCCAGGTGCCGCCGGACGTGACGGTCCACACCTCGAGCCCGGCCGTGGACCTCCTCTACGCGCTCTACTTCTACCTCACCTAGTCGGAGACGAAGCGATGCTGGACATGAAGCGCGCCAGGGAGATCTTCGAGGACTCCACCGACTTCACCGTGGGGATCGAGGAGGAGTTCGGGATCCTCGACCCGGACACGCGCTCGCTCACGCCGCGCTACGAGGAGCTGAGCCAGGCGGCCCAGGCCGACGAGGTGCTCAAGCGGAGCGTGGCGGGGGAGCTGATCTCGTCGGAGATCGAGATCCGCTCGGACAGGGGGGAGACGTTCGCCGACGCGGTGGCGAGCCAGCGCGAGAACCGGGCGCGGCTCTTCCGCCTGGCGGCCGAGCACGACGTGCTGCTGATGGCCACCGGCACGCATCCCTGGAGCCCGTGGTGGGAGCAGCAGATCATCGAGACCGACCACTACCAGCGCCTGCTCTCGGACCTCGGCTACGTGGCGCGCCGCAACAACACCTTCAGCCTGCACGTGCACGTCGGGATCCGCGGCGCCGACCGAGCGATCTCGGTGTGCAACCGGCTCCGCCGCGTCCTCCCGGAGATCCTCGCGGTGTCCGCCAACTCGCCCTTCCTCGACGGATTCGACTCCGGCCTCGCGTCGGCGCGCTCGCAGATCTTCACCCGCAGCTTCCCGCGCTGCGGCGTGCCCGATCCGTTCGACGGGTTCGCGGACTACGCCGAGCACGTGGACTTCCTGGTCCGGACCCACTCGATCGTCGAGCACACGCAGCTCTGGTGGAGCGTCCGCCCGCACCATGCGTTCGGCACCGTGGAGATCAGGATCTGCGACGCCCAGTCGAGCGCGGAGGAGTCGACGGCCCTGGCGGGGCTGCTCGTGTCGTGCGCCGCGCAGGCTGCGCTCGACCACGACGAGGGGGTGCCGGACATCGATGCGCCGCCGCGCCTCGTGGAGGAGAACCTCTGGCGGGCCATCCGCTTCGGGCTCGACGGCCGGACCATCGACCTCGAGCGGGGCGAGGAGTTCCCGTCCGCCGCCCTGCCGGACCGGCTGCTGGCGTGGACGGCGCCCGCCCGCGGCCACCTGGGGATCGAACCGACGCTGCCCGGGCGGAACGGCGCCCAGCGGCAGCGTGACGCGCTCGAGGGCGGTGCGGCGATAGCGGAGGTCTTCGCGACCGAGGTCGAGACGACGCGCTCCACGTACGCTGGGCAGGAGGTGACCACGTGACCGACGACCCGACGGCGGGCCGCCCCGAGGCGGCCGAGCCGAGCGACGAGGAGCTGCGCGCCGCGCTCGAGGAGCAGATGCGCAGGATCACGGTGGACGACGTGCTCGTCCAGACGGCCGTCACGCTGATCAACCTCGGCGGCCGCCGTCTCGGGCTGCCGGGGCCGGAGGGGCCACCGCCGGAGGGCCGCGACCTCGGCCAGGCACAGCAGGCGATCGACGGTGTGCGCGCGCTCCTGCCGCTCCTGCCGGCCGAGCCGCAGACGCCGATCCGGGATGCGCTGAGCCAGCTCCAGATGGCGTTCGCGCGGGAGGCGCAGGGCGTGGGGGAGCCGCCACCCGAGGCCGGCCCGCCGCCGGATCCGGGCGCCGCGGCGGGCGGCGAGGATCCGGCCGCAGAGCGGGCCGAGGAGGCGGAACGCGCCAAGGCCCGCTCCAAGATCTGGACCCCGCCGGGGGCCTGATCGGAGCCCCGCGGGGGTTCGTCGCCGCGGCTGGTCGCTAGACTGCCCGGCTTCTCGCCCGGGTCGGACGCTCGTGGACGCGCCCGGGAGAGTGCACTCGTGACAGGGGCAAAGGATGGCGCGCAGAGCCGCGCCCGGCCCCAACAACACCCCGGAGGGCTTTTCTCTTGACCGACTTCCTGACCGATCACGGAGTTGTCGTCGCGCTCGCCTGCGCGGCCGCGGCCGTCGTCTACGGCCTGCTCACCTCGCGCTGGCTGCTCGCGCTCTCGCCTGGCAACGAGCGCATGCAGGAGATCTCGAAGGCGGTGCAGGAGGGCGCGCAGGCCTACCTGCGGCGCCAGTACACGATCATCGGCGTGGTCGCGGTGGTGCTCGCGATCGTGATCGCCATCGCGCTCAACCCGCGCACGGCCCTCGGGTTCGTGATCGGCGGCACCTTCTCGGCGGCGGCCGGCTTCATCGGCATGAACGTGTCGGTGCGGGCGAACGCACGCGTGGCCGAGTCGGCCCGCGGCGGCGTGGGGCCGGCGCTGAACGTGGCGTTCCGCGGCGGCGCCGTGACCGGCCTGCTGGTGGCGGGCCTCGCGCTCCTCGGCGTGGCCGGCTACTACGGCGCGCTCACGCTGGCCGACGTGCACGAGAAGACCGCCGTGGACGCGCTGATCGGCCTCGGCTTCGGCGGGTCGCTGATCTCGGTCTTCGCGCGACTCGGCGGCGGCATCTTCACCAAGGCGGCCGACGTGGGCGCCGATCTCGTGGGCAAGGTCGAGGCCGGCATCCCCGAGGACGACCCGCGCAACCCGGCCGTGATCGCCGACAACGTGGGCGACAACGTGGGCGACTGCGCCGGTATGGCCGCGGACCTCTTCGAGACCTACGCCGTCACGGCCGTGGCCG
>JAXDHW010000128.1:0-3226 GCA_034664365.1 Thermoleophilaceae bacterium | reverse complement strand
CTCCGCCAGGGAATCGGCGGCGGGCACGTCGGGCGGCACCTGCGGATCCAGCCCGCGTGCTGGGTCGGGGCACGCTTCCCGGGCCAGGACGTCCACGGCTGGGACGGGGTGATGCAGAGCTGGCGCGTGGACGAGTGGCTCGACCGCGGCCTGTTCCTCGAGGCCACCTTCACGCCGGTCGCGTTCGGCGCGCACTGGCTCCGCGGCGCCGGCGTCGCCTGGAAGGAGCGCGTGGCGCACTACGGCGAGCTGGCCGTTATCGGCGTCCACCTGCGCGACCGCTCCGAGGGCCGCGTGCGCCTCCATGCGGGCGGCGACCTGCGGCTCACCTACTCCCTCAACCGCGACGACGCCGCCGCCCTGCGCTTCGGCATCGCGCGCGCCGCGCAGATCCACTTCGCCGCCGGCGCCGAGGAGGTCTACCCGCAGGTCGGGGGGATCGGCGCGCTACGGCCGGGCCAGGAGCGGACGCTCGAGGAGAGCCTGTTCAGCCCGTCCGCTCTCCGCCTGGAGGCGTTCCATCCGATGGGGACCGCGCGGATGGGGACCTCGGCACGCGATTCGGTGGTCGACCCGTCCGGCGCGGTCCACGGGCTCCCGGGCGCGTACGTGGCGGACGCGAGCGTCCTGCCGACGGCGCTCGGCGCCAACCCGATGCTCACGATCATGGCGTGCTCGCGCCACATCGCTCGGGGCCTGGCGGAGCAGCTCGCCTAGGCGGAGGGGGCGGGCTCGGCCGGGCCCGCCGGCGGCTCCGGCTCGGAGTCGGGGGCGGGCGGCTCGGGGGCGGGCGCCGCGCTCTCGACAGCAGCCGCCGCGCGCGCAGCGATAGCCAGGATGCCCGCGAGCGCCAGGCCGATCGGTGCACCCGCCTTCACCACGGCGGCCGGGTTGAAGCCCGGCGGCTGGAGGATGCGGTAGAGGATCAGGAGCGCCGCGAGCAGCCCCGCAAACGAGGCGATCGTGCTCGGTGTCCAGGTCGATCCGAAGCGCCGCCCGGCCGCTCGCAGGAAGCCGGCGGCCACCGCACTCGCCATCGCCACGACGAGCACGAGCGCGATGAACCGGTCGATCGCCCCGGACGCCTGCCAGGCGTTCTTCTCGCGGCTCTCCGCACACGTGCGCGCGTCGCGCCGCACGTCGCGGCCGATCTGGTCGCCCTGCACGCCGCCGCTCGGGGTCGGCGACTGAAGCGATTCGATCCGCCGGCACTCCTCGCCCTGCTGTGTCGTGTACCAGTCGAGCGACATGGTCAGCAGGAGCGCCAGCGCCGCCGCGAACGCGAGCCAGTCCCAGCGGCTCAGGCGGAGGAAGGTCACGGGCTGGCGCCGCCGCGCGGCGGCGCCGGGAGCGTGGGTATGTCGACCCGCGCAGCGTCGGTGACCGCACTCGGGAAGCGGTCGTCGCGGATGCTCCACAGCGCCGACAGCGTGGCCCCGATGCAGGCCACGAGCCCGATCCAGGCACCCGCCTCGCGGTCCGCGCCATCAGGCGGCGAGGCGACCCGGATCGCAAGCCACACGCTGACCACCAACCCCACGAGCACGAGCATCGACCCGATGCCGACGGGGACCGCCTGCGCGCGGCTGAGCCCGGCGGCCACCGCGAGCCCCACGGCCATCAGCCCGACCAGCGCCAGCAGCACGTCCAGCACCGAGAACGACTCCCACGCGTCGGCCTTCGCCGAGCCGGCGGCGTACCAGTCGAGGAACAGCGCGACGAGCAGCGCGACGCCGCAAGCCCCGGTGAGCCACTCCTGCAACCGCAACCGTCGAAGGTCCACGGCCCGGGAGGGTACCGGCGCGGCTCGGGATTACCGCCGCTTGAGGGGGGCGTAGTCGACCATCATCTTGCGCTCCGAGCCGTCCGAGGCGAAGCGGACCACCGCCACACCCGGCTCGACCCCCACGACCACGCCGTCACCGAGCGACGCGTGCACGACGTCGTCGCCGAGCGAGAACGTGGCGCCGCTCGCGTTCGGCTGCCGGCGCTCGCGCGTGGGGTCGGGGGCCGAGCGCTCGCGGCTGTTCCACGACGGGCTGAACGAGCGCGGCTCCTGCACCTCACGGTCCACCAGCTCGTCGGGGATCTCGGACAGGAAGCGGCTGGGCACGTTCCACTCGCGCGCCCCGTACAGGGCCCGCACGCGTGCATGCGTGAGGTACAGCTCGCGCTTGGCGCGCGTGATGCCGACGTAGCAGAGCCGCCGCTCCTCCTCGAGGTCGCCCGACTCGATCGCGCGCATGTGCGGGAAGACGCCGTCCTCGCAGCCGATGATGAACACGACCGGGAACTCGAGCCCCTTGGCGTTGTGCAGCGTCATCAGCGTGACGATGCCCTCGTCCGAGCGCAGGTTGTCCTGCTCCGAGAAGAGCGCGATCTGCTGGAGGAACTCCTCCAGCGACCCCTCCTCCTGAACCGCGTCGTACTCGCGCGCCACGCTCACGAGCTCGTCGAGGTTCTCGAGCCGGCCCTCGGCCTCGATCGTGCGCTCCGCCCGCAGCGCCTCGATGTAGCCCACCTCGTTGAGCATCTCGCTGAGCAGGTCGCCGATCGAGGCGGACTCGGCGCGCTCGCGCAGCCGCTCCATCGACGACATGAAGCGCGACACGGCCTTGATCGCCGCCGCCCCGAGTCCGGGCACATCCTCCGGGGCGAGCGCCACCTCCCACACCGGCTCGCCCATGGTGTTGGCGTGGGAGACGATCCGGCCCTGGCTCGTCTGCCCGATCCCGCGCCGGGGCGAGTTGACGACCCGCTCGAACGCCACCACGTCGCTCGGGTTGACGATCAGCGTGAGGTACGCGATCGCGTCCTTGACCTCCGCCCGCTCGTAGAAGCGGGTGCCGCCGATGACCTGGTAGCCGACGCCGTAGCGCACGAGCGTGTCCTCGAGCACCCGCGACTGCGCGTTGGTCCGGTAGAAGACCGCGATCTCGTCGCGCGAGCCGCCCGCGTCGACGATCCGCTCGATCTCGCCCGCCACCCAGCGCGCCTCGGCGTGCTCGTCCTCGAGCTCGCGGATCTTGACCGGGTCGCCGCTGCCGAGGTCGGTCCAGAGCTGCTTGGCCTTCCGCGCCCGGTTGTGGGAGACCACGGCGTTGGCGGCCGACAGGATCGTCTGAGTGGAGCGGTAGTTCTGCTCGAGCTTGATGACCCGCGCGTCCGGGAAGTCGCCCTCGAAGTCGAGGATGTTGCGGATGTCCGCGCCGCGGAAGCTGTAGAC
>JAXDHW010000094.1:0-10739 GCA_034664365.1 Thermoleophilaceae bacterium | reverse complement strand
CGGATCTCGTCGTCGAAGCCCTCGGGCTCCTCCCCGCTGCCCTTGAGCGTCACGAAGGCGACGATCGTCTGGCCCGTGTCCTCGTCCTGGGCGCCGATGCACGCCGCCTCGGCGACGCTGTCGTGCGAGACGATCGCGGACTCGATCTCCATCGTCGACATCCGGTGGCCCGACACGTTGATCACGTCGTCCACCCGCCCGACGATCCAGAGGTAGCCGTCGGAGTCGATCTTCGCCGCGTCGCCGACGTCGTAGACGTCCTTGCCGTACTTCGACCAGTACGTCTCGACGTAGCGCTCGTCCTCGCCGTACAGCGTTCGCGCCATCGCGGGCCAGGGCCGCCGCAGCGTTAGGAAGCCGCCGCCCTCCTCCACGATCGTCCCGTCCTTCTTCACGACCGCGGCCTCGGTGCCGGGGAACGGTCGCGTCGCGGAGCCGGGCTTGGTCTCGGTGATCCCCGGGAGCGGCGTGATCATGATCTGGCCGGTCTCGGTCTGCCACCAGGTGTCGACGATCGGGCAGCGCTCGCCGCCGATGACCTTGTGGTACCAGGCCCACGCGCGCGGGTTGATCGGCTCGCCGACCGACCCGAGCAGCCTGAGCGACGAGAGGTCGTGCTTCTCCGGGTACTCATCGCCCCACTTGATGCACGCGCGGATGGCGGTCGGCGCCGTGTACATGATCGTGACCTTGTGGTCCTCCACGATCTGCCACCAGCGGTCCTTGTCCGGGTAGTCGGGCGCGCCCTCGTAGAGGACCGAGGTCGCGCCGTTGCAGAGCGGTCCGTACACGATGTACGAGTGGCCGGTGACCCAGCCGACGTCGGCCGCGCACCAGTACACGTCGTCGTCGGGCTTCAGGTCGAACACGGCGTGGTGGGTGGCCGCGACACCGGTCAGGTAACCGCCGGTGGTGTGCAGGATGCCCTTCGGCTTGGCCGTTGAGCCCGACGTGTAGAGGATGTACAGGGGGTGCTCGGCGTCGAGCGGCTCCGCCTCGCACTCCGCGTCCGCGCTCTCGACGGCCTCGTGCCACCACACGTCGCGGCCCTCGGTCATCGGCGCGCCACAGTCCGCGCGCTGGACGACGACCACGTGCTCGAGCTTGGGCAGGTCGCCGACGATCTCGTCGACCTTCTCCTTCATCGGCGTCGGCTCCCCGCGCCGGAGCGTGGCGTCGGCGGTCACGAGGACCTTGGCGTCCGAGACCTCCATCCGCTCTTTCACGGATTGAACGGAGAAGCCGCCGAAGACCACGTTGTGGACGGCTCCGATGCGCGCGCAGGCGAGCATCGCCGCGGGGGTCTCGGGCACCATCGGCATGAAGATCCCGACGACGTCGCCCTTCTCGACGCCGAGCGATTTGAGGACGTTCGCGAAGCGCTTGGTCGAGTCGAGGAGATCGGCGTACGTCAGGTCCTTCGCCTCGCCGTCCTCGCCGACCCAGTGGTAGGCGACCTTGTCGCCCTTGCCGGCCTCGACGTGGCGGTCGAGGCAGTTGTGCGAGGCGTTGAGCTTGCCCTCCTTGAACCACTTTGCCCACGGCGGGTTCCACTCGAGCACGGTCTCCCACGGCTCGAACCAGTCGAGCTTCTTCGCCCAGCTCTCCCACCAGCCCTCGAAGTCCGCCTCTGCCTCGTCGTAGATCGACGGGTCGGAGAAGTTGGCCTGCTCCACGAACTCGGGCGGCGGCGGGAACGTGTCCTCGTCCCGGAGCAGTACCTCGAGATCCTCACGTTCCTCGGTCGCGTCCGCCATCGCCGGCTCCTCCTGGTCGTGGCTGTCGGGCTGATTTCTACCCGGTGCCGGGGTAAAAGGACCCTGTGGCCCCGCTTGCCCACGAGACGTGGTTCGAGCACGGGCCCGTTCCAACCGATTGGGGGTTCGCCGGCGAGACGGCCACGCTGCTGCTGCTCGCGGCGGCGCTGGTGGTCACGCTCCTCGTCCGGGTGCTCGCGCGGTTCTGGGACGGCGTGGACGTACCGCCGCTCGCGCGGATGGCGCCGTGGATGCCGTTCGCGGTGCGGATCCACCTCGCGGTCAGCCTCGTCGGCCTGCTGAGCATGGGCGACTACCTGTCGCCGGCGATGGACCTCGACTCGTCGATCGGCAGCATTGTGCTCGGCGCGCAGATGGCGCTCGTGGCGATCGCGATGGTCACGGGCTACCGGGCGCGCGAGGGCGCGCTTCTGCTGGTGCTGCTCGGGCCTGTCGGGATGCTCGAGTTCGGCGTCTGGCCGGTGCTCGCGCGCGTGGACCTGCTCGGGCTCGCCGTGTTCATCGCAGTCAGCGGACCGGGGCGCTGGTCCGCCGACGTCGAGCTCGGGCGCGTGCGGCCGCCGAACCTGGGCGAGCTGGCGCGGGCGGTGTGGGCGCTCAAGGTCTGCGTCGGCGCCGCGCTCATCGTGGTCGCCTTCCAGGAGAAGCTCGCGAACCCCGACCTCGCGCTCCGGTTCCTCGCCGACCGGCCGGATTTCAACGTGGCCCACAGCCTGCTCGGTCTCGACTGGTCGGACCTCACGTTCACGCGCGTGGCGGGCGCGATCGAGGTCCTGTTCGGCCTGCTCGTGATCTCCGGGCGCCTGCCGCAGGTCTGCGTGATCGCGGCCGGGATCCCGTTCAACGCCACGCTGTGGTTCTTCGGGACCACGGAGCTGGTGGGGCACCTGCCGGTGTACGGCGCGATGCTCGTCCTACTTGTGTTCGGCTCACACCCGCAGCTGCGGCCCGCGGTCGGGGCGCTGTGGCCGGGGCGAGGGTTCCGTCAGCTCGCGCCGGCAGCCTCGGCGACGCGGCGGTAGGCCTCCGCCGGGTCGTCGGCTCCGAGCACGGCCGAGCCCGCCACGAACAGCCGGGCGCCGGCGTCCGCGCACTGTGGCGCGGTGTCGGCGTCCACCCCGCCGTCGACCTCGATCGCCACGTGGTCGGGCAGCAGCTCGCGCAGGCGCTCGACCTTGGGGAGGGTCTCGGGGATGAACGGCTGGCCGCCCCAGCCGGGGTTGACCGTCATGCAGAGAGCGGTGTCGACGTCGCCGGCGACCGCCGCTAGCGCGTCCGCGGGCGTGGACGGCGTGATCGCGACGCCCGCCAGGCAGCCCGCCTCGTGCACGGCCTTGACGGCGTAGTGGACGTGGGGGGTGGCCTCGAAGTGGACCGTGATCTGGTCGGCGCCCGCGCGCGCGAACTCGTCGATCTGGCGCTCCGGCCGCTCGATCATCAGGTGCACGTCGAGCATGCCGCCGGCCTCGCCGACCTGCTCGCGCAGCGCGGAGACGATCAGCGGCCCGATCGTGATCGGCGGGACGAAGTGCCCGTCCATCACGTCCACGTGGATCACGCGCGCGCCCGCGTCCATCACCTCGCGCACCCGATCGGCGAGGTGCGCGAAGTCGGTGGCGAGGATCGACGGCGCCACGCGGCGCTCGCGGAGCAGCTCGCGTGCGTCGGTCACGGCCGTGACGCTACCGGAAGGGGCGGCTCGTCCCCAGGCAGCCGGCACCGCCGCGCGGGGATCAGGCGCCGCCGGAGAGGGTCACGCGCTTGGTGCTCGACACCGTCGCGCGGCCCCGCGACGAGATGCGCACGCGGAGGGTGAGCGGCAAGGAGCGGGCCTTGCGCAGCGCACGCCGCGCATCGCCGTTCAGGCCGACCCTCAGCTCGCGCAGGCCGGCTCCCAGCTTCAGCGTCTGCGACCCGGCGCGGGTGCGCTTGCCGGAGAAGAGCGTGGCCGTGACCTTCGACCCCGGCGCCGGGACGGCGACGGTCGCCTCCACCGCGCTGCCCGACTGGGTCGACGCGGCGCGCACGTACGAGTGCGACACGTGCTCGCAGTCGCGGCTCGGGTCGGACTTGTCGGCGACGAGCAGGTCGGTGCCGAGGCCGCACCTGACGGCGTCCTTGCCGCCGCCGAGCACGACGATCACGTCGTTGCCCGCCCCGGCGTCGACCAGGTCGGTACCGCCGCCGCCGCTCAGGACGTCGTTCCCCCCGCCGCCCTCGAGGCGGTATGCGCGCCTGTCCGGTGCGTGCGCGGGGCCGACCAGGGTGTCGGGGCGGTCGGTGCCGATCACGTGCTCCACGGTCGGGAGGATGTAGTCGCCCTCGCCGCGAGCTCCGTCGTCTGCGAAGCCGTCGAGTGTGACGGTCACCCCCGCTGTCCGGCCGGCGTAGCTCACCGTGTCGTCGGACGGGGCGTCGTGGCCGGAGGCGTCCCCGCCGTAGCCGCCGTCGAACTCCTCGGGGCCGGGTCCGGAGATCATCGTGTCGTCGCCGCCCGTTCCGAAGACGATGTGCCGCTGAGTGCCCACGAACGCGAAGCGGTCGTTTCCGTCGCCACCGATGTAGAGCTCGACGTCGGAGTGGATGCTGTCGTGGCCGAGGCCGTCGTTGGCGAGGCCGTCGTCGGAGAAGTCGAACGGGTGCCGCGCGGGGTCGAAGTAGTCGACGGCGTCGACCCCGGGGCCGCCGTGGAAGTCGACGGCCGTCGGGATCGCACCCCGCACCTGGAGGGCGTCGTTCCCGCTTCCGCCGTCAACCCGCAGCGGTGTGAGGCGCCCGCTGTCGTACTCGGGGGAGATGTAGTCGTCCCCGTTGGCGAGCTGAACGTGCACCTCGACCCTGGTGCCGACGACGTCGCACCCGACGCCCGTGCCCTGCGGGTGGCAGAGCGGCCCCGTCGAGTCGAGCGAGTCGGCGCCGACGTCGTAGAAGTCGACCCCGGTGTCCTCGAGGATCCCGAACTGGCGCTTGTAGGGGTCGAGCCCCTCGGCACGCACGCGGAGGGTGAGCTCGTTGTCCTGCCCCTTGGGGGCGACGTAGCGCACGATCGTGGTGCCGTCCGCACGGACGGTCGAGTCGACCTTGGGATCGGCCGCGGCGGCGCGCGCCACCGGGAGCGCTCCGAGTACGAGCGCGAGCACGAGCGGCAGCGCCGCGAGCCGTGGGCGGGCCAGTTCCTCCACGCAACCTGACCCTACTCCGGGTCGCGGCCGGGGGCAACGGGGAACCGTCGTGCCGCGGCCGGCCGGCCCGTAGGGTGCCGCCCATGGCCCCGCCGGACCTCCTGCATCGCATCGACGCCGCCGTGGGCGACGCGCTCGAGGGGGCCGTGCACGCGCACCACCGGCGGCGCCTCGGGCGGCTCGGCCACTCGAGCGCGCTCGATCCGCCGCGGACGGCGGCGCTCTGGGCGGGCGGGGTGGCCGCCGGACCGCGCTCCGGGAACGCGATCGACGTGCTGATCGACGGCGAGGAGGCGTTCGAGGCCATC
Source organism: Thermoleophilaceae bacterium (assembly GCA_034664365.1). Lineage (GTDB taxonomy): Bacteria > Actinomycetota > Thermoleophilia > Solirubrobacterales > Thermoleophilaceae > AC-37. The sequence continues at coordinate 5,471 of JAXDHW010000094.1, read as the reverse complement.
GACGAGGCGATCCGCGGGGCGCGCTCCCACGTGCATGTGGCCGCCTGGCACGTGGACCCGGAGTTCGTGCTGCGCCGCAGCGGCCCGCACGCCGGGGTCGAGCTGCGCGAGCTGCTCGCCGAGGCGTCGCGGCGCGCCCAGGTGCGGGTGCTCCAGTGGGCCGGTGCGCCGCTCCCGGTGTTCGATCCGACGCGAAAGTCGGTGCGGGAGGGGCGGCGGAGGCTTCTCGACGTGGACGGGACCGCCGTCCGCTGCGCGCTGGACACGAAGGAGCGGCCGATGCACTGCCACCACGAGAAGCTCGTGATCGTGGACGACGAGGTGGCGTTCGTGAACGGCATCGACATGACGGCGCTGGCCGGCGACCGCCTCGACGAGCAGACGCACCCGGCGCGCGGGCGGCTCGGCTGGCACGACGCGGGGCTGCGGATCCGCGGTCCCCTGGTGGCGGACGTGGCTCGCCACTTCGCGGCGCGCTGGCGCGATGTGGACGGCGAGGAGCTGCCCGAGCCGGCGACGCCCGAGCCGGCCGGGACCGTGGAGGCGCAGCTGGTGCGGACGGTCCCCGAGCGGGTCTACGAGTTCCTGCCGCGCGGGGAGTTCTCGATCCTCGAGTCCTACCTGCGGGCGCTGCGCTCGGCGGAGCGGCTCGTGTACCTGGAGAACCAGTTCCTCTGGTCGCCCGAGGCGTGCGGCCTGCTGGCCGAGAAGCTGGAGCGCCCGCCGCGCGACGACTTCCGCGTCGTGGTGCTGCTGCCCGAGCGCGCCAACAACGGGCAGGACGACACGCGCGGCCAGCTCGGGATCCTGGCGGAGGCGGACGACCGTGGCGGCGGCGGGCGCTTCCTCGCGTGCACGCTCCGCTCGCGCAGCGGCGAGCGGAGCGAGCGGCTCTACGTGCACGCCAAGATCGGGATCGTCGACGACCGCTGGCTCACGGTCGGGTCGGCGAACGTGAACGCGCACTCGTTCTTCAACGACTCGGAGGTGAACGTGGTGACCTGCGACGAGTCGCTGGCGCGCGACACGCGCCTGCGCCTGTGGGCGGAGCACCTCGAGCGCTCCCGGAGCGAGGTCGACGGCGAGCCGTCCCGCGTGGTGGACGAGCTCTGGCGGCCCATCGCGCACGAGCAGAAGGAGCGTGTGGCCCGCGGCGAGCCGCTGACGCACCACCTGCTGCAACTGCCGGGAGTGTCGAAGCGAGCGGCCCGCCTGAGGGGCCCGCTCGACGCCCTGGTAGTGGACGGCTGAGCGGGCCCCGGCGGATAAAGGGGACAGTCCCCTTAACAGTCGCTTTGGCTCTAACAGTGGCCTCGGCGTGTTAAGGGGACAGTCCCCTCAACATTCAGCCCTCCGGCGATTCCTCGCTCGTGTCGGGCTCCGACGCGGCGTCCGACGGCTTCGGGGCGGCCCGCTTGACCACCTCGCAGCTTCCGTTCGGGTTCTCGCTCGTCGCGTCGGCGATCACGTCGACCTCGTCGAGCAGCGCACGGTCGTGGCCCTCGCCGCAGGTGACCGTGTCGACCTCGCCGTCGCGCGTGTGGAGCCGGTCGTTGCCGGGTCCGCCGTCGAGCGTGTCGCCCACGGTGTCGAGCTCGCCGTTCGGCCCGGGATGCACGTCGCCGCGCGCCAGCGCCCAGAGGCGATCGTTCCCCGGCCCGCCGTACGACGTGTCCGCCCCGCGGTTGGCGAGGATCAGGTCGCCCCAGGCCCCACCCGACTGCACGTCGTCGCCGGTCCCGCCGAACATGCGGTCGTGGCCCGGCCCGCCGTCGGACTCGTCGTTGCCGGCGCCGCCGTAGAGCAGGTCGCCGCGCGGGCCCCCGAGGAGCTGGTCGTCCCCGACCCCGCCGAAGATGAGGTCGCGTCCGAAGCTCCCGGAGAGCTGGTCGTCGCCCGCCGCTCCGAAGACGCGGTCCGCTCCGATCCCGCCCTCGACGCGGTCGTTCCCGGGCCCCGCCGCCACGCGGTCGCGGCCCCAGCCGGCGTCGATCGTGTCGCCTCCGGCCAATCCGGCGATCCGGTCGTGCCCGCCCCTGCCGTCGATCGCGTCGGGGCCGCTGGTGCCGACTATCCGCTCGTCGCGGTACGTCCCTGTGATCGTCGCGGCCAGCGCGGCGGATGCTCCCAGCGCGCACGCTGCGGCCACGGCGAGCAGCGCGATTGACCTACGTGTCGTTCGCATCTGCGCCTCCTTGTGTCGGTTGACCGCTCCAGAAACCACCGACCGCGACGGGGTTGCGCCCCGCAAGTGTTAAGCCGGGGGCTGGCGGGCCACTCGGTTCCGGGTTACCCTGGCGGCGAAGGGGAATGCCGAGCAAGTGGACCAAGAGGGTCGCTGCGCCGATTGTGGCTGTGGCGACGACAGCGGCCTTTTTCGTGGCCGGTGGCGCCTCCGTGGCCGCGGCGGCCGAGACCGGCCTCAGCGTCCACCAGGCGCGTCACCTCGCGCACAAGCTGGTGGTCAAGCAGCGGCACGAGCGCTCGCTCCTCTTCACCCATCTCGGTAAGCCGCACCGCCGCTCCTCGACCCGCATCGACTTCCGCTACACCGATCGCTCGACGGACGACGTGCTGTGCACGGCCAAGATCGTCGTCCGGCAGACGAGCGGCTCGCGCCACGCCGACCTGACGGGCGCCAAGTGCCACGGGATCCCGAGCGACATCCTCGGCTACGAGCGGGTGACCCACAGGCTCGGCCAGTCGCTCCCCAACTTCTTCGGAAGGGTTCAGAAGTCGCTCGGCCGCTACAACAAGTCGGTGGCCGACTGCGACTCCGTCGCCGTGCCGAAGAACCGCGCGAAGGACGTCGACCTGCTGATGAGCATGGGCTTCGAGTACGCCTTCCTGCACCCGCTTCGCGAGCGGCTCGGGACGTTCGCCAGCTCGCTGCATGACGTGCACGCCGGCGACCCGACTCTGCTCAGCGGCCTCGACTCCTGGGACAACGTGCTGATCATCTTCGACGAGTTCGTACCGGCCACGCACGACCCATGCGCCGCGGTCAAGGAGTGGGCGGCCAACGGCTGGTCGGACGAGAGCGCGCCCGCCGACTTCGGCAAGCTGCGCGTCGAGCGCGATCAGCTCAACGAGGAGAGTCTGAACCTCAGGCGCGTCGCGAAGCACCTCGCCGACGCCGGAGCCAGGCGCGGCACGGCCGTTCTGTTCACACTCGACACGATCCAGGACTTCTTCGCCGAAGGCTCCGGCGGCGCCTGACGGCCGCTAGACCGAGGTCTGCTCCGCCCGCCGGGCGTGGGTGCGGATCTCGGACAGGATCCGCTCGAGCCGCGGCTCGGTGTCGTGGTCGACGTGTGTCATCGCGGCGCCGACCGACGGGTGCAGCTCCGCGATCTGAGCGTGCAGCTCGTGCGCAACGGCTCGGTACCCCGGGTGACCCTCGCGCCCCGACCGCAGCTCGACCAGGTGCATCGCCTCGCGCGCGTTCATGTCGAGCACGTAGCGGATGCGGAAGCCGAGGCAGAGCGCGTACGGCGCAAGGTGGCCGAGCCCGGCGTCCGCTAGCCGCTCGTACTCGGCCCGCGACGCGTCGAGCGCGTCCGAGTAGGCGTCCGCCACGCGGGCGTCCTCGAGCTCGCCGGGGACCCCGGCACCGAGGTGAGGGGTGAGGGGCTGCCACTGGATGGTGAGCATGCGGTGGCGCTGGAGGTCGCGGAAGGCGCCGTAGTCCGAGACCACCTCGAAGCGGTAGCGCACCGCCTCGAACCCGCGCCCGGGCCGGTGACGTCGGTTGTGTCGCTCGCCCACCAGCTCGCCGATCAGCGCCGCGCGCTCGTCCGGCGGCAGCACGCCCACGGCCGAGCGGATCTCCTCCTCCGAGCACGATGACTCCTCGAACAGCAGCGCCGCCAGCAGGTCGTCCTCGGTGCCCTGGACCGAGAGCAGCCGGACCGACGGCCCGCCTCCGTCGGTGGGGTCCGGCCGGTCGAGGCCCATCCGCGATGCGATTCGCGCGCTCGTCGCCCGCCGCTCGGTGAGGTAGCCGACCCACTCGCCGCCGCGGTCGGGCCGGTCCACCCGCGCCACGAAGCTCGGCATCACCGCCTGGAGCTCGCGCAGGATCATCGCGCCGACCTCGCGCGCCTCGGGCAGCGGCGACGCGAGCAGGCGCAGGATGAGCTGCTCGTAGGCCTGGCCGCTCGCGAAGATCCCGACGTGCGACAGGGTGGCCGCCGGAAGCAGCCCGCGCAGCAGGTCGAGCGCCTTGGCCCGGATCGAGCGCCTGTGCGCGGCCTCGGGCTCCCCGTCGGCCCGCGGGAAGCGCTCGTCCGCCCACGCCTCCACGCGCGGGAGCATCGCGGCGTAGGCGTCGAACAGCCCGTCCATCGCCTGCGCGTACTCGGGACCGAGCGAGGCATCGCGCCAGTAGCGGTAGCCGCCGCCCGGCATCGGCGTGTCGTACGGGATGTAGCGCGTGGACTGCTCCAGGTACGCGGCCAGCCGACCGCGCTGAAGCAGCTTGGTCATCACGTTCGACACCCATTCGACCGCTATGTGGGCGCCACCGAGCTGCGCCACCGAGTCGTCCCCGTAGCCGAGGAACACGCGCTTGTAGAGGTCCGCCGCGCGCTGGCCCTCCGCGCCGTCGAACGCCCGCGCCGCGCCGGCCTCCATGTCGTCCGCGAACTCGTCGAGGAACAGCCGCCGCAGGGTGCCCTGGTAGCGCGAGTAGCGCGCGAACAGCGCGCCCTTGACGGTCTCCGGCATGTTGACCAGCGCGAAGACGGGCCGGTCTAGGTTGGTGAAGTGTGGAGTGAGCCGGTCGCGTTCCGCCTCGGTGAAGGTCTCGACCGGGTAGTCCATGGGGCGGATCAGTCTAGGGCCCGGGGCGGCGGCCGCAGGGGCGACGCGGCTGCCCCGACACATCCCCTCGGGTGCCCTTCGCTTCGCTCCGGGGAGTCACCCTCGCGGATGCATCGGCGCATCCGCGTCGCGGCGTGGACGGCCGACCGGCCGTCTCTCAGCTGACGCGTCAGCCTCTGCCGTCGTGGCCGACCGTCAGGCCGCCGTCGGCCTCCACGATCGTGGGCACGACCCCTTGCGGCGAGTGCGAGAAGAGCTCGTCGCGCCAGTCGGTGCGCGTCGTCGCGTCGCGCTCCTCCCAGTCGAGGCCCTGTTCGCGCAGTCGGCCACGCGCGCTCTCGCAGTACGGGCAGCCCGGCTTCACGTACATGATGCGCTCGCTCACGGCATCTTCAGGCTGAACGGCAGCTTGCGGGTCCTCCGCGTGCCGCCCGGGAAGCGGATCCGAACGGTGCCCGACCCGTCCGCCCGCAGGAAGCGCCCGGAGCGGGTGAACGTGGCGAGCTCGCCGGGCGGCTTATGGAACCCGATCCGGAGCCCCCAGACCCGGTTGCGCTGGTTGATCGTCGTGTAGTCCCACTCACGCGGGTGCCTGCGCACGAGCCCGAACAGGCCCCAGTGCATCGCGTCGATGAGGTGCTGGCGCC
>JAXDHW010000037.1:0-7276 GCA_034664365.1 Thermoleophilaceae bacterium | reverse complement strand
GTAGCCGGCGCGCGAGCCGATGCCGATGTCCTCGGCCGCCGTGATCTGCACGCTCTGCACGTACGACCGGCTCCAGAGCGGCTCGAAGATCATGTTGGCGAACCGCAGGACCATCATGTTCTGCACGGTTTCCTTGCCGAGGTAGTGGTCGATGCGGAAGATCTGCTTCTCGTCGAAGACCGACAGCAGCTCGCGGTTGAGCGCGAGCGCGGACTCGAGATCGGTGCCGAACGGCTTCTCCACGATCATCCGGACCTCGGAGCCCTCGCGCTCGTGCAGCCCGCGGTCGCCGAGCGCCTTCGCGATGACCGGGAAGAACGACGGCGCGGTGGACAGGTAGAAGAGCCGGTTGAAGGCGATGTCCGCCTCCTCGTCGAGCTCGGACAGCGCCGAGCCGAGCCGCTCGTACATGTCGTCCTGGTCGAAGGAGCCCGACACGTACTGCATGTGCCCCACGAGCGAGCTGAGCACCTGATCGTCGGGCGGGCGGCGCGAGAACTGCTCGATCGACTCGCGCGCGAGCTGCTGGAACTCCTCGTCCGTCTGCTCGCCGCGCGAGACGCCGATCAGGTTGAACCGCTCGGGGAGCGCCCCCTCGTGCGCGAGGTTGTAGATCGCGGGGAGGAGCTTGCGCTTGGCGAGGTCCCCGGTGGCCCCGAAGATGACGAGGTTGGTCGGGTGGACCGGCAGCCGCTCGAGGCCCTCGACGAGCGGGTTCTCCTCCTCCTTCGGCTGGGCGACCGTGGCCATCGCCTACTCCGCCGCGGGGTCGGCCTGCGCCGCTGGGTCCGCGGCCATCACCGCGTGGCCGCCGAACTGGTTGCGCAGCGCGGCGTTGACCTTCGCCGCGAACGCGTTCTGGCCGCGCGAGCTGAAGCGCTCGAACAGCGAGGTCGTGATCACGGGCGTGGGGATCCGCTTGTCGATCGAGTCCTCGACCGTCCAGCGCCCCTCACCCGAGTCCTCGACGTACGGCTTGAGCCGGCTGAGGTCGTTGCCCTCCTGCTCGAAGGCGAGCGCCGCCAGCTCGCACAGCCACGAGCGGACCACCGAGCCCTGCATCCAGAGGTGCGCGATCTTCGCGTTGTCGAGCTCGTACTCGCAGGCGTCGAACAGCGAGAAGCCCTCCGCGTACGCCTGCATCATCCCGTACTCGACGCCGTTGTGGACCATCTTCACGTAGTGCCCGGCGCCCACCGGCCCGAAGTGGCCCCAACCCGGCCCGTGCTCGTCGTCCTCGGCGGGGGCGAGCACGTCGAGGATCGGCGATAGCCGCTCGACCGCCTCGTCGGGGCCGCCGACCATCATGCAATAGCCGACCTTGAGGCCCCACACGCCGCCCGAGGTGCCCACGTCTACGTAGTGGATCCCCTTCTCCGCCAGTGCCTCGGCGCGGCGCTTGTCGTCGCTCCAGCGGGTGTTGCCGCCGTCGACGACGGTGTCGCCCTCGTCCAGCAGCTCGCCGAGCTTCTCCACCGTCTGCCCGGTCGGGTCGCCGGCGGGCACCATCACCCAGACGGTCCGCGGAGCGTCCAGCTTCTCGACCACCTCCTCGAGCGAGCCCGCGCCGGTCGCGCCGTGGCCCTCGGCCTCGCCGACGGCGTCCGCGTCGAAGTCGAACGCCACCACCTGGTGATCCGAGTCGCGGTGGATCCGATGGACCATGTTCGCGCCCATCTTCCCGAGCCCTACGAAGCCGAGCTGCATCAGAGCATCTCCTTGATCTTCTTGGTGAGACCCTTCAGTGCCTCCGCCGGGTCGTCCCCCTCCAAACGGACGCGCTCCGCCGGCAGGCCGTGCGTACGCAGCGTCTGCAGGTCGCCCGTGGCCTGCGCGTTCTTCAGCGTGCCGAACGTGTAGCCGGCGCCGGGGATCTCGACGTCGTCCGGCCCGTCGTGCACGAGCTGGAGGAACACGCCCGTCTTCGGGCCGCCCTTGTGCAGCTGCCCGGTCGAGTGGAGGAAGCGCGGGCCGTAGCCGAACGTGGTCGTGGCCTTCGTCGCGTCGCGAATCGTCGTGCGGAGCTCCTCGACCGCCTCGTCGAAGGCGTCCGACGGCTGGACGTAGCCCATGATCGCCACGTAGTGCGGAGGCTCCGCCTGCTGGAGGAGCGAGCGCAGGCCCTCGTCGTCGGCCCCGGGCTCCTCGGGCAGCTCGCCCTCGGCCGCCCACTGGTCGAGCACCTTGGCGGTGTTGTCCTTGGCCTCCTGGACGTTGGGCTGGTCGAACGGGTTGATCCCGAGGACCCAGCCGGCCACCGCCGTGGCGAACTCGGCGAAGAAGAAGATCCGGCCGAGGTCCTCCGGCCCCTCCACGTCGAGCGTGAAGGTCGGGTGGCCGGCCTTGGCCAGCTCCGTCATCTCCTTCGCGAAGCCGGCCTCGGGAGCGTCGGCCTGCTGGAGATGGACGAAGACGCGGTCGTCGCCATAGGCGTCCGGCGCGCCGACGCGCTCGCCCGCCACCGGCAGGATGCCCTTGCCCTCCTTGCCGGTCGACTCGGCGATCAGCTGCTCGACCCAGAGGCCGAAGCTGCCGATCGGCTCGGCCACGGCGAAGGTGAGCTTGTCGCGGCGGTGGAGCGCCAGCTCGCCCATCGCGACGCCGAGCCAGAGCCCGGAGTTGTTCGAGGAGTGGTCGTAGTGCTGGCAGGCCTGCTCGGCAACCTGCGCGCGCTCGAGCACGGCCTCGACGTCGACGCCCATGAGCGCCGCCGGCACGAGCCCGAAGTACGACAGCGCCGAGTAGCGCCCGCCGATCTCGGGATCGGCCTCGAACACGTGGAGGAAGCCGTGCTCCTTCGCCAGGTCCGCCAGCGCCGTGCCCGGGTCGGTGACCGCGACGAAGTGGCTGCCCGCGTCGTCGTCGCCCACCGCCTCGCGCACGCGCGCGTGGAAGTACGCGAACTGCGAGCGGGTCTCGATCGTGCCGCCCGACTTGCTCGAGACGACGAACAGCGTCTTCGACAGGTCGATCTCGCGCTCGGTCGCCAGGATCGCGCCGGGGTCGGTCGTGTCGAGCACGTGCAGCCGCATGCCGTCCAGGTCGCTGAAGCTGCGGCGGAAGACCTCGGGGGCGAGGCTCGAGCCGCCCATGCCGAGCAGCACGGCGTCCGTCAGCCCGTCCTCGCGACAGGCCCGCGCGAACTCCTTGAGATCGCCCGCGGACTCGAGCATCTGGTCGGCGATCGTGAGCCAGCCGAGACGGTCGCCGATCTCCGGCCCAGGCCCGCCCCAGAGGGTCGGGTCCTTCTTCCAGATGCGGCGCGCCACGTCCTCCTCAGCCGCCTTGCGGACGCGCTCGGCGATCGCCGGCTCGAGGTCGTCCGGCATGACCGACTCGATCGTGTCGGGCTTGCCGGTGATCACGGCCTCGCGCTTGCTCTCGACGCCGGCCAGCAACTTGTCCAGCGCCACCTCGAACAGCTCGACGCCCTCGCGCAGGAGCTGGTCCGTCACGTCGTCCATGTCGATGCCGGCCTCGGCCAGCTCGCCCATCACGCGCTCGACCTCGTCCGCGGAGACGTCGGCCGTCGCGCCGCGCACCTCGAGCTTCTCGCCGGCCGCCATCATCGTGGGCATCGGCATGGTGTTGACCGTCTCGGGCGCGACCAGCTCCTCGACGTAGAGGGTGTCGGGGTAGCGCGGGTTCTTGACGCCGGTCGAGGCCCACAGCGGGCGCTGCACCGGCGCGCCGGCCGCGAGGAGGTCGGCGAAGCGCTCGCCGTGGAAGAGCTCCTTGAAGCGCACGTAGGCCGCGCGCGCGTTCCAGACGCCCGCCTTGCCCAGGAGCTCGGTGTTGCCGGCGGACTCGAGGCGCTTGTCGATCTCGGAGTCGACGCGCGACACGAAGAAGCTCGCGACCGACTTGACGTCCAGCGACTCGCCCGCGTCCCGGCGCCGCTCGAGGCCGCGGATGTAGGCCTCCGCGATGTCCTCGTAGGCGGACACCGCGAACAGCAGGGTGATGTTGACGTTGATCCCCTCGGAGATCGCCTGCTCGATCGCCGGCACGCCGGCGGGCGTCCCCGGGATCTTGATCATCACGTTCGGCCGGTCCACGCGCCGCCAGTAGTCGCGCGCCTGCTCGATCGTCGTGTCGGTGTCGTGCGCCGCCTCGGGGCCGACCTCGAGCGACACGAAGCCGTCGTACCCGTCGGTCTCGTCGTAGACGGGGCGCAGCACGTCGCAGCCGAGCTGCACGTCGAGGATCGCGATCTCGTCGTAGATCTCGCGGGCGTTCTTGCCGCTCTCCGAGAGCTCCACGATCTGGTCGTCGTAGTCGGAGCTACCGAGGATGGCCTTCTCGAAGATGGCCGGGTTGGACGTGACTCCGCGGAGCGAGTACTCGTCGATCAGACGCTGGATCTCGCCGCCCTCGATCATCGACCGGCGGATCTGGTCCAGCCAGATGCTCGTGCCCGCGGCGGTGAGCGCCGCGAGACGCTCGTTCACACCAACAGTGACGCTCATCGCCTCTCCTCTCGTCCCTCTGCTCTAACCGCTGCGCGCGCCGACGCGGTCCAGCACCGACCGCCCCAGCTCGACCAGCTTCTCCGAAGTTATCCCGAAGTGCTCGTACACGTCCTTCGCGGGACCCGACTCGCCGAACGTCCGCATGCCGAGGAACTCGCCGTCGTCGCCGATCCAGCGGTCCCAGCCGAGCGGGCAGGCGGCCTCCACGGCCACGCGCGCGCGGCACGACCGCGGCAGCACCTCGTCGCGGTAGGCGTCGTCCTGCTCGGCGAAGGTGTCCATGCACGGCATCGACACGACCCGCACGGCCACGCCGTCCGACTCGAGCGCCTCCGCGGCCTGCACGCACAGCTGGAGCTCCGAGCCGGTCCCGATCAGGATCAGCTCGGGGTCGCCGTCGCCCGGGTCGCGCAGCACGTAGGCGCCGCGCTCGATCGCGTCGTCCGGAACGGTGTCCGGATCGAGCACCGGCAGGTTCTGCCGCGACAGGGCGAACGCGGTGGGTGCCTCCGTCTGCCGCAGAGCGAAGCGCCAGCCGAGCGCCGTCTCGTTGGCGTCGGCTGGCCGGAGCACGTTGAGGCGCGGGATCGCCCGCAGCGCCGCGAGGTGCTCGACCGGCTGGTGGGTCGGACCGTCCTCGCCGAGGCCGATCGAGTCGTGCGTCCAGACCCAGATCGCCGGGAGCTTCATCAGCGCGGAGAGCCGCACCGCGCCGCGCATGTAGTCGGAGAACGTCAGGAACGTGGCGCCGAACGCACGCAGGCCCTGTAGCGCGAGCCCGTTCACGATCGCGCCCATGCCGTGCTCGCGCACGCCGAAGCGGAGGTTGCGGCCGGAGTAGTCGTGTGGCTTCACGTCCCCGCCGCCGTCGATGTCGGTGTTCGTGGAGCTGGCGAGGTCGGCTGACCCGCCGACAAGGTGCGGCACCTTCTCCGCCGCCCACTGGATCGCGGCGCCCGACGCCTTGCGCGTGGCCATGCCCTTCTCGTCCGCCTCGAAGCGCGGCACGTCGGAGTCGAAGCCCTCGGGCATCTCGCCGCGCTGGATCGTCTCGAAGAGCGCCGCCTTGTCCGGGTGCGCCTCGCGGTAGGCGTCGAAGCGCTGGTTCCACTCGTCCTCGAGCTCACGTCCGCGGTCGCAGCACTCGCGGAAGTGCTCGAGCGCCTCGTCCGGGACGAAGAACTGCTTGTCGGGGTCCCATCCGAGGTTCTCCTTGGTGGCGCGGATCTCGTCGTCGCCGAGCGGCGAGCCGTGCGCCGACGTGGTGTCCTGCTTGTTGGGGCTCCCGTACGCGATGTGGGTGCGGATGAGGATCAGCGAGGGCCGGTCCTCGACCTCCATCGCGGCGCGGGTGGCCTGCTCGATCTCGCCCGGGTCGTTGGTGTCGCCGAGGTTCTCGACGTGCCAGCCGTAGGCCTCGTAGCGCTTGCCCACGTCCTCGGTCATGACGACGTCGACGGGGCTCGCGAGCTGGATCTTGTTGTCGTCGTAGAAGGCGATCAGCCGCCCGAGGCCGAGGTGGCCGGCGAGCGACGACGCCTCGGAGGCGACGCCCTCCTGGATGTCGCCGTCGCTCGCGATCGTGAAGGTGTGGTTGCCCACGATCTCGTGACCGGGCTCGTTGAACTGCGCGGCCAGCATGCGCTCCCCGAGCGCGAGGCCGATGGCGTTCGAGATCCCCTGCCCGAGCGGTCCGGTGGTCACCTCGATGCCCGGCGAGTACTTGCGCTCGGGGTGGCCGGCCGTGGGCGACCCGACCTGCCGGAAGTTCTTCAGGTCGTCGAGCGTCATCGGGTAGCCGGTGAGGTAGAGCATCGAGTAGAGGAGCATCGAGGCGTGGCCCGCGGAGAGCACGAAGCGGTCGCGCCCAGGCCAGTCCGGGTTGGCCGGGCTGTGGCGCATCACCCGCGTGTAGAGCACGTACGCCAGCGGCGCGAGGCCCATCGGCGCGCCCGGGTGGCCGGAGTTCGCGCGCTGGACGGCGTCCATCGAGAGCGTCCTGATCGTGTTGATGCACAGCTCGTCGAGCGCCCTCGTGTCGGTGGCCGTAGTGCTCATCCAACCTCCTCCCTCGCCGTTGAGGCCGCAGTATCCCCTCTGAGGCCCAGTTCCTGGGCTGCGAGCAGGCCCGCGCCGATCACGCCCGCGTCGTTGCCGGCCTTCGCCACCGACAGCGACGCCTGCGCGAGGGGGGCGGGCAGCGCGCGCGAGCGCGCCTCGCGCTCGGCCGTGGCGAGGAAGAGGTCGGCCGCGGCCGAGAGCCCGCCGCCGATCACCACGTGCTGCGGCTCGAAGACGTTCACGAAGCTCGCGATGCCCACGCCGAGCCAGCGCCCGAGGGCGTCGAGCAGCGCCCGAGCGTCCGCGTCGCCCTCGCGCGCCGCGTTCACCACGTCGCGGCCGGACACCCGGCCGTCGTGATCCTCGGCGACCTGGCCCAGCCACGAGGAGCCGTTGGCGGCGGCGAACGCGGTGGCCTCGCGCTGGAGCGCCGTGCCGCTGCAGAAGGCCTCGAGGCAGCCGCGGTTCGGACAATTGCCCGGGCACTCGGGTCCGTTGGCGTCCACCACCATGTGCCCGAGCTCCGCGCCGAGGCCCGTCGTTCCCCGGAAGATCCGCCCCTCGATGATCACGCCGCCGCCCACGCCCGTGCCCAGCGTGAGCATCACGAGGCTCCGGGCGGGCGCGTCGTCCACGAACTGAGCCTCGGCGAGCGCCGCGCAGTTGGCGTCGTTGTCGACGAAGACCGGGGTATCGAGGCGGTGCGCGAGCTCGTCGCGCAGCGGCACGCCCTCGAGCGGGAT
>JAXDHW010000015.1:0-3921 GCA_034664365.1 Thermoleophilaceae bacterium | reverse complement strand
TCGAGCGGCTCCGCGACGAGAACCACGACCTGCGGATGCGGCTGCGCGAGGTTGAGCGCGAGGCCGAGCACCTGCGCGAGGAGCTCGACGACGCACGGACCCACGCGCCGGGCGGCCGCGGCCGCGGGCGCGCCGACCTGGACGACCCCACCATCACGCCGGAGCAAATCAAGCAGGCGCTTCACGATGACGGCTTCACGCTGCACTGCCAGCCGGTGATCGACCTGCGCAGCGGCACGGTCTCCCAGCACGAGGTCCTGCTGCGCATGGTCGGGCGCGAGGGTGACCTGGTGCTGCCCCAGGCCTTCTTCGGCACCGCGCGGCGGGCCGGCCTGACGACGGCGATCGACCAGTGGGTCGTGCGTCAGGCGATCCGCACGATCGGCGAGCAGGCGCAGGTGGGCCGCGACGTCTGCCTCGAGGTCAACCTCTCGAGCGAGGCGCTCCACGACCTGTCGCTCCTCCCGTCCATCGAGGGCGAGCTGGCGAGCACCGGGATCGATCCGCGCAGGCTCGTGCTCGAGGTGACCGAGCAGATCGCGATCGCCGACCCGGAGGGCGCGCGGTCGCTGGCCAAGCACCTGCGGGCGATCGGCTGCGGGTTCGCCCTCGACGACTTCGGCACGAGCTTCGGGTCCTTCCGGTTCCTCAAGGACATGCCGGTCGACTACCTCAAGATCGACGGCGACCTGATCGTGTCGCTCTCGGAGAGCCGCACCGCGCAGCTCGTGGTGAAGGCGCTCGTCGACGTCGCCCGCGGCACGGGCGCGGACACGATCGCGGTGTTCGCGTCGGACGACGCGACGCTCGAGCTCCTGCGCGAGCTCGGCGTGGGCTACGCGCAGGGCCACAAGGTCGGCCGTCCGCGGCCGATGGCCGACGCGCTGTCGGAGCTCGAGGCGCAGGGCCTACGGCCCGTGGAGACGCCCGTGGCTCAGGTGGCCGCGGGCGGCACCCGGAACCTGGCGAAGTAGGCGAGCTTCCCGCCGACGCGGCGGTCGAACTCGAGGCCCGCCCGCTCGGCGCGCTCCTTCAGCGAGCCGAACGCGACGTAGTGCGGATCAGCCGCAAGCTCGCCGACCACGACGCGCCCGCCGGGCTTGACGACCCGGGCGAGCTCGCGCAGCGCGGCGTCCTGGTCCGGAATCTCGCCGAGCACCAGCACGAGGTAGGCGCCGTCGAAGCGATTGGCCTCGAAGATCATCTCCTGAGCGTCGCCCGTCCAGCCCGTGATGCGCTCGATGCCCCGCTCCTTCGCGAGGCCCATCACGTGGTCGACCATCTGCTGCTGGAGGTCGAACACCTCGAGCTTGCCGCGGTCGAGCCGCTCGGCCACGGGCAGCGCGTAGTAGCCCGTGCCCGGCCCGACCTCGAGCAGACGGTCCTTCGGCCCCGGCTCGAGGATCTCGATCAGGCGCCCGCGCGTGATGCCGGGATGCGGGAGCTCCACGAAGACGCGCTGCCAGTAGGGCATCGCGGACGGGTTCCTGCGCCACCACAGCGCCGCACCGAGAAGCGCCGCCGCCGCGGCCAAGAGGAGCTTGCGCATTGGCGCAGTGTCGCTCATGCGGCGGCTGTCACGGCGAAGTACCCTCCGTTTTCGTGAAGCTCATCGCCGACGACCTCTATCTCCTGCGCGGGTTTCCGCCGAACGCGATCAACGTCTTCCTGATGGGCGACGTGCTCGTCGACGCCGCCACGCGGTACGCCGGCCGCCGCATCCTGCGCCAGCTCGAGGGCCGCGAGGTGAGAGCACACGCGCTCACGCACGCGCACGCCGACCACCAGGGCGCGAGCCACGAGATCTGCGAGAAGCTCGGGATCCCGTTCTGGGTCGGCGCCGGGGACGCGGACGTGGCCGAGAGCGGCGACGTGATGTCGCGCCAGCCGGAGCACCCGCTCAACACGCTGATCGGCAAGGTGTGGCCGGGTCCGGGGCATCCGGTCGACCGCCAGCTGCGCGAGGGCGACGAGGTCGCCGGGTTCGCCGTGCTCGAGACGCCGGGTCACTCCGCCGGCCACGTCTCGTTCTGGCGGGAGTCCGACCGCACGCTCATCTGCGGCGACGTGGTCAACGGCATGAGCCTGCTCACCACGATCCCCGGGCTTCACGAGCCGGTGGGGATCTTCACGCCGGACCCCGAGCGCAACCGGGAGTCGGCCAAGCGCCTCGGCGAGCTCGAGCCCGCGCTCGTCTGCGTGGGGCACGGACCGCCGTGGCGGGACACGCGCAAGTTCGTCGAGTTCTGCCGCTCGCTGTGATCCACGGGCTGCTCGACCGCCCACCCTGGCTCGTGCTCGGCGCGCTGCTGGGGCTGGTGGTGCTGGCGGCGTTCGCGCTCTTGAACGAGCGGGTCGGCGTGGTGGGCGGCTTCGCGGACGTCGTCGAGCGGGTCACGGGGCGCCGCGCGGCGCTCGGCTGGAAGGCGTGGTTCGTGTTCGGGGTGGTCGGCGGCGGGCTGGCCTTCCGGCTGCTCGCCGGCGAGGCGACGGTTCGCCACGGCTACGGCTGGCTCACGCGCGAGCTGGCCGGGCCGGCGGTCGCGCTCGTGCTGGTCGGCGCGGGCGTGGCGATCGGCTACGGGGCCAAGAAGGCGGGCGGCTGCACGTCCGGCAACGGGCTCGGCGGCTGCGCGTCGGGCTCCGCGGCGAGCCTCACCGCCACGGGCACGTTCATGGCCACCGCGATCGCGGTGAGCTTCGCGATCGAGGCGCTCACATGACGCGCGTGCGCGTGGCGAGCGTGTTGCTGGGCGCGGGCTTCGGGTTCCTGTTGTCGTGGGGTCAGTTCATCGACCCGGACCGGATCCGCGACATGCTGCTCCTGCGCGACGGCTACATGTGGCTGATGTTCGCCACGGCCGTGGCGGTGGCGTTCACCGGCCTGCGGTTGATGCGGCGCGGGCGCGTGCGGTCGCTTCTCACCGGGCAGCCGGTCACCTGGACCACCGCTCGACCGGAGCGCAGGCACGTGGTCGGCGCCGCGATCTTCGGCGTCGGTTGGGCGGTCTCCGACGTCTGCCCGGGACCCGTGGCGGCACAGATCGGCCAGGGGATCGCCTGGAGCCTGCCGCTGCTCGCGGGGATCGGACTCGGGGTCCTGATCCACCTGCGCGAGCAGGAGGCGCCGGCGGAGCGGACGACCGGGCGACGGGCCGAGCGGCACGCGCCGGGGACCGCGCTGCCGGCCAGCAACCCGGACTGAGCGATGAACCTGCGCGAGGCCGAGGCCTACCTGCTCGATCTCGAGCTGTTCGGGATGCGGTTCGGGCTCGACCGTATGCACAAGCTGATGACCGTGCTCGGAATGCCGCAGCGGCGCTTTGCGAGCATCCATGTCGTCGGGTCGAACGGCAAGTCGTCGACCACACGGATGATCGCGGCGATCCTGGAGCGCCACGGCATCCGGACCGGCACCTACACGTCGCCGCACCTGCGCTCGTTCGCGGAGCGGATCGAGATCGGCGAGCGACCTCTGGACGACGGCGCGTTCGGCGCGGCGGTCGAGCGCGTGGCGCGGGCGGCTCGGCTGGTCGATCGCACCCTCGACGAGGACGATCGCGTGACGCAGTTCGAGGCGCTCACCGCCGCCGCGTACAGCGAGCTGGCGCGGCGCGGCGTGGAGGTCGCGGTGATCGAGGCCGGCCTCGGCGGCCGCTACGACGCGACCAACGTGATCCCGTCGAAGGTCCAGGTGCTCACCGGCGTCGGGCTGGAGCACACGCGCTGGCTCGGTCCCACGATCGCCGACATCGCCGACGAGAAGCTCGCGGTCGTGCGCGACCACGCCACGCTGGTCGCCGGTGCGCTCGACCCCGAGGCGGAGGCGGTCGCCGAGCGCGTGGTGGCGGAGCGGCACGCCCGGTTCGTGCGGGCGCCGGCGGCCGGTGCCTTTCAGCGGAGGAACTTCGCGGTTGCCCG
>JAXDHW010000351.1:0-3998 GCA_034664365.1 Thermoleophilaceae bacterium | reverse complement strand
ATCCGCACCATCCCACCGGTGCGGACGGCCGCGCGCGGGCGCGGCGGCCGTTGCCGCGCCACGTACACGCCCGGCTCGGCGAGCGCGAGCGTCTGGAGCATCGTCTCGTTGTGCTGGTGCTCGTGCTGGATCACCATCTCCCAAACCTCGTCGCCGGCGCCCGTCGCGAGGACGGCGAGCGAGCCCTCGCGCACGGTGTTCAGGTAGTCGAGGGCGCCACGGAGGTCGAGGTGCGGCACGTCGCCGCGCACCGCGCGCGGCGTCTCGAGCGCGTCGTACACGTCGAGGAGGTCGGGGTGCATCGGCTCGCGCCCGCCGGTGCGCATGCACAGCCACAGCTCCTCGAACGCCGCGATGTGCGCGAGGTCCCAGACGAGCGGGCTCATCAGCGGGTCGTGCACGCGGTCCATGTCCGCCTCGGAGACGGGCTCGACCAGCCAGAGCGTCCGCCGGCGCGCCTCGGCGAGGAGGCTGCCGATCTGCTCCCTGGGTAGGGGCTCAGCCCCTCCAAGGGGCACTGGTTTCGGGTTCGCGGGAATCAAGCGGGAGGCCGGGGTTCGACCTTGACTACGTGAACGCTGCGCAACCGTCTCACGTGAGACGGTTGCGTAACACTACTTGGCGCGTTGGCGCTATTCGCTTACGCGCTCGACCAGGAACGAGATGCGCACGAGCGCGCGCCACTCGTCGAGGTTCTCGCCACGCAGGCCTGTGGACACGACGTCCACGGCCTTGATGTTGCGCAGCGACTGCCGCGCATCGCCGAGCGCGGCCTGGACCGCGGCGTCCGAGCTCTCCGGCGAGCTGCCAACCACCTCGATGATCTTGGTGACCGCCATCTGATCCTCCTGTCGTTTGACAGGGAGAACCTAACGGTTCGGGGCAAGCGACTCCACGAGCTCGACGAACGTGTCCGCCGATACGGGCGTGCCGGGCGCCACCACCGGGATCGGCAGCAGCACCGGCGTGGAGATCCCACCCTCCACATAGCGCTCCAGCCGGGCCCGCTGTGTGTCGGCGTCGCCGAGGATGAAGATGTCCTCGACCAGCTCCATCGGCACGAGCTCGAGCGCCTTCTCCCGGTCCTTCGCGCGCCATGCCTCGACCATCGGGTCGATGGCGTCGCCGTAGCCGAGCCAGCGGAAGAAGTTCTCGTAGACGGGCACGGTCGCGTACGCCGCGAACATCCCGCGCGCCAGGCCGAGTCCCTGCTCCGGGTTACCCTGGATGCAGAAGAAGCGGCACAGCACGTCGGTCGAGCCGGGCTCCTTGCCGGCGGTCTCCTCACCCTTGCGGATCTCGTCCATGATCCGCGGCAGCGCGGCGAGCGGCGTGTAGTTCACGAACGCGCCGTCGCCGAGCTCGCCGGCCGTCTGGAGCATCCGCTCGCGCAGGGCCGCGATGTAGATCGGCACCGGCTCGGGCGGGAGCTTCTCGAGCTTGAACCGCCCCGGTCCCGCGCGCTCGCCGGCGAGCGCCGCGCGGAGGAACTCCACCGTCTCGCGCACGCGCGTGCGCGGCTTGGCGAACTCGATCCCGTTCCAGCGTTCGACGATCACGTTCGACGACGAGCCGATGCCGAGCACGAAGCGCCCGCCGCTCGCCTCCTGGAGCGCCGCGCAGTGCTGGGCGAGCACCGCCGGCCCGCGCGTGAACGCGTTGACCACGCCGGTGCCGAGCCGCAGCTCCTTCGACCAGGTGGCGGCGAGGGCGAGCGGCGTGAACCCGTCGTGGCCCGCGGTCTCCTCCGACCACACGTCGGTGTAGCCCGCGGCCTCGGCCGCTCGAACCACCGGCTCGTGATCGGCGAGCCCGAGTCCCGGCACCTCGATCGAAAGGGCCCAGCGGGCGGCCATGGGCGGGCACCCTACCGGGCGCGCGACCGGCGACGTCATCGCGTCGCGCGCTGATATAGGGTCCCGGCCGGAGGGGAGGAGAAGCCACGCCGCATCTACTTCGGTCACGACCAATCGGGATTCAGGTGTTCCTGGCGGGGGCGCTGCCGGCCGCGTTCGGCGCTATCTGCGGCTGGCTCCTGGGGGTCAACAAGACCGCCTACCTCATCGCGTCGATCCTCGCGATCGGCGGCGGTTACTTCGCCGGAACCGAGCACGACGGCGCGCGCGAGGGCGCGCTGCGCGGCTTCGTCGGCGGCTCGCTGTTCGGCGGACTGATCCTGATCGTGCACGAGGCCACCGGCAAGGAGGCCAAGGCCGACCTGCCGCACCCCGCGGCGCTGCTCCTGATCGTGACCATCGGCTTCGGGATCCTCCTCGGCGCGCTCGGCGGCCGCTCCACCCACCAGCGGATCGAGTCCGGCGACACGGAGAGGGCCACCCTCGACCTGAAGCTCCTCAAGTGGCCCGAGTACCTCGGCTTCGCGGGAGCGGGCGTGCTGCTCGGCTCGCTCTTCCTGCCCTGGTTCTCGACCGCGTGCGACAGCATCAAGCCCGCGACTCCGCAGGGCTGCAACGTCCACTCCAAGCTGAACGGAGAGGTCGGCGACTTCACGGCCTTCCAGACCTACAAGCTGCTGGACGTCCTGCTGATCCTCGCGTGCCTCGCGCCGTTCGTGCTCGCCTTCATCATCATCCGCAGCCACAAGCTCACGTGGGCGCCGGGCGAGATCACGATGATCGTCGGGATGGTGGCGGCGGCGCTGATCCTCCTGAACGGGATCATCCTCGGCCGCCCGGGGGGGACCGAGAGCGTCGAGATCGCCATCGAGCCGGGCTACATCGTCGGGCTGGCGGGCGCGAGCATGATCCTCGGCGGCGGTCTCCTCAGACAGGCGATGTACGGCCGCAATCGCAAGCCGCCCGGCGTCCTCTAACCAAGCGGCATGCCGGACCCGACGGGCTCGCGGCCCGACCGCAACCTCGCGATGGAGCTGGTGCGCGTCACCGAGTACGGCGCGCTGGCGGCGGCGCGCTGGGTGGGCCTCGGCGAGAAGGAGCAGGCGGACGGCGCCGCCGTCGACGCGATGCGCCTGATGCTCGAAACGGTGCGCATGGACGGCATCGTGGTGATCGGCGAGGGCGAGAAGGACGAGGCGCCGATGCTCTACAACGGCGAGCAGATCGGCGACGGCTCGCCGCCGCAGGTGGACATCGCGGTCGATCCGCTCGAGGGGACGACGCTCGCCGCCGAGGGGACGCCGCGCGCGCTCGCCGTGATGGCGATGTCCGAGCGCGGCACGATGTTCGACCCGGGCCCGTGCGTGTACATGCTGAAGATGGCGGCGCAGCGGGCGTACCGCGACGTGCTCGACCTGGACCGCCCGCTCGCCGAGACGCTGACGCAGGTGGCCAAGGTCAAGGGCACCGCGGTGCGCGACGTGACCGTGATGATGCTGAAGCGCGACCGTCACAAGGACGCGGTCGCGGAGATCCGCGCCGCCGGCGCGCGCATCCGCTTCATCGACCACGGCGACGTGTCGGCCGCCCTGCTTGCGGTGCAGGACGACTCGCCGGTCGATCTGCTCTGGGGGATCGGCGGCACGCCCGAGGGCGTGATCTCGGCGGCGTCGATCAAGTGCATGGGCGGCGTGCTGATCGGGCGGCTGTGGCCGCGCAACGACGGCGAGCGGCAGGCGGCGATCGATCAGGGCTACGACCTCGACGAGGTGCTCGACCAGGACCGGCTCGTGGCCGGCAACGACGTGTTCTTCGCGGCGACCGGCGTGACCGACGGCGACGTGCTCGACGGCGTCCACTACACGCGTGACGGTGCCACCACGGAGTCGCTTGTGATGCGCTCGCGGTCCGGCACCGTGCGACGCGTCTCGGCACGGCACGACCGGGCCAAGCTGCGGGAGATCTCCGGGGAGCGAGCCGGGTAGCCGCAGCCGCGCGCTGACCGGCGGCTAGTTGTCCGCCGCGGAGGCCTGGCGGCGCTCCTCGTCGGCCGCCGCCGCGCTGGCCTCCGCCATCGTCTCGAGGTCGCCCTCGGCCGCGGCCTCGCGGGCCTGCGCGCGGAGTGCTCCCACCACCGACGGC
>JAXDHW010000338.1:0-3316 GCA_034664365.1 Thermoleophilaceae bacterium | reverse complement strand
CTCGCCCCCTCAAGCGGTTGGTGCCGGGGCCGATACCTGGTACAAGTAGGTCGACTCATGCAGCACTCAGGCACGCAGATCACCCACGGAAGCGCCCCCGCCGGCGTCACCGCGCGTGCCTGGTATTGGACCTGGCGATTTAGCTAGGCGTCCGGCCCGCGGCGCATTCCGCCGCCGTCCGACCTCCGAGTCCCCGCCGGACGCCGCCTTTCACGGCCTCTTCAACTGGCCCCGCCGTACCAGCACTAGGATTTTCAATCGCTATTTCGAAAGGTTCTGTTCGTGCCCACCAGCCCGCCCCATCAATTGGCCCAGATCCGAAATCTGCGCATCGTCCGTGGGGAAGCCCTGACGCCCCCGCAGGACCTGCTCGCCGAGCTTCAGGTCGGTGATGAACACGTTGACCTGATCGCGCGCAGTCGCGAACGGGTCACCGAGATCCTGGCCGGCACCGATGACCGCCTGATGGTCGTCGTCGGACCGTGCAGCATCCACGACGTCGACGCCGCCCTCGATTACGCGGAGCGCCTGAGCGAGAAGTCGGCCGAGCTGAGCGACGACCTCTGCATCGTGATGCGCGTCTACTTCGAGAAGCCGCGCACGACCACCGGCTGGAAGGGCATGATCAACGACCCCGATCTCGACGAGTCGCGGAACGTGAACGCGGGATTGCGCAAGGCCCGCAAGCTCCTGCTCGAGATCCTGGAGCGCGGTGTACCCGTCGCGTGCGAGTTCCTGGACCCGATCACCCCGCAGTACATCTCCGACCTCGTCTCGTGGGGCGCGATCGGGGCGCGAACCACCGAGAGTCAGATCCACCGCCAGCTCGCGTCGGGCCTGTCGATGCCGGTGGGCTTCAAGAACGGCACGGACGGCAACGTGCGCATCGCGGTGGACGCGGTGCGTGCGGCCGCCGCACCGCATGCGTTCGCCGGGATCGACGACGCCGGGTCGGCGGCGACCCTGCACACCGCCGGCAACGAGGACTGTCACGTGATCCTGCGCGGCGGGCGCCGCGAGCCGAACTACCACGCCGCCGCCGTGGCGGACGCGCTTGCCACGCTCCGCCTCGCCGGCCTGCCGGAGCGCGTGGTGGTCGACGCGTCGCATGACAACAGCGCGAAGGACCACACTCGCCAGCCCGACGTCGTGGCGGACATCGCTTCCCAGGTCGCGGGGGGCAACCGGGCGATCGTGGGCGTGATGCTCGAGTCGTTCATCGCCTCCGGGCGCCAGTCCTTCGTGGCGGGACAGCCACTCACCTACGGCCAGTCGATCACCGACGAGTGCATGGACTGGGATACCTCGGTCGACATGCTCGACCGCATTGCCGAGGCGGTGCGGACGCGGCGTCAGCTCTGAGCGGCGGCGGCTTTGCGCGCCGCTCCGGGGTCCTGACATGAGGCTCGCGGTCCTCGGCGTCGGCCTGATCGGGGGTTCTATCGGGCTCGCGGCGCGGCGTCAGGGCTGCGAGGTCGCCGGCTGGGACGTCGATCCGGCCGTGCTCGACGCCGCGGCCGAGCGCGGCGCGGTGGACCGCGCTGCCGGCTCAGTCGCCGAGGCGGTCGACGGCGCCGCCGCGGCGTTCCTCTGCGCGCCCGTCGGCGCGCTCCCGGCCCTGACCCGCGACGCGCTCGCGGCGGCGGGCCCGGACTGCGTGGTGACCGACGTCGGCTCCACCAAACGCGCGCTTGCCGCTGCCACCGAGGACGAGCGCTTCATCGGCGGGCATCCGATCGCGGGCTCCGAGTCGTCCGGGGTCGAGCACGCCCGCGCCGACCTCTTCCAGGCCGCCGCCTGGTACCTCACGCCCGGCGAGCGCTCCTCCGGCGTCCTCTACGAGCGCCTCCACGGCCTGCTCGTGTCGTTCGGGGCGCGGCCGATCGCGATCGACGCGGAGACGCACGACCGCCTGCTGGCCACCGTCAGCCACCTGCCGCACGTCCTCGCCAACGTCCTCGTCTCGCAGGCCGCGTCCGACCTCACCCAGGAGGACGAGGCGCTGCCGCGCGTCGGGCCGAGCTTCCGCGACGTGACCAGGGTCGCCGGTGCGAGCTCCGGGATCTGGGCCGACATCTACATGGCCAACGCGGAGGCGATCGCCGAGCGGATCGACGACACGGTGGAGCGGCTGCGGCGCGTGGCGGACCAGCTCCGGGCCGCCGACGCGGACGCCGTGACGGCCTGGAACGACGCGGCGCGCGACGACCGGCAGCGCCTGCTCGAGGCGGACCTCGCGGGCGGGCCGGTGCACGAGCTCCAGGTCTCGGTGCCCAACCGGCCCGGCATCGTGGCGCAGGTCGCGCTCGCCCTCGGGCGCGGCGGTGTGAACATCGCCGACATGGCGCTCGCCCCCGCGCCGGACAACCGCTCCGGCGCGATCACCCTCTGGGTGGTCGGCGAGGACGCGGGCACCACGGCGGCCGAGCTGATCGGCCGCCTCGGCTTCCCGGTCGCGGAGCAGGGATGAGCCGGCGCTTCGAGCCGTCGGGACCGCTCCGCGGGCGCGCCGTGCCGCCCGCGGACAAGTCGATCTCCCACCGCGCCGCGCTGTTCGGCGCGATGTGCGACGAGCCGGTGACGATCCAGAACTACCTCTACGCCGAGGACACGCTGTCGACGCTCGACGCGCTCCGCTCGCTCGGCGCCGCGGTCGAGCCCCAGACCGGCGAGGCCCTGCTGGTGCGCGGGGTTGGCCTTCGCACCGCGGCCCCGACCACGGGCGGGCTGCTCGACGTGCGCAACTCGGGCACGCTGTTGCGCATCCTGCCCGGCTGGCTCGCCGGTCAGGCGGGCGGCGTGTGGAAGCTCGACGGCGACGAGTCGATCCGCCGCCGCCCCGTCGACCGGGTGATCGAGCCCCTCAACCGGATGGGCGCACGGCTCTCCGCGCGCGACGGCCGCTTCGCGCCGCTGGTCGTCGAGGGCGCCGACCTCCACGCGATCGACTACGAGCTGCCGGTCGCGAGCGCGCAGGTCAAGTCCTCCGTCCTCGTCGCCGGCCTACTGGCCAACGGCACCACCTCCGTGACCGAGCCGCTGCGGAGCCGCGACCACACCGAGCGGATGCTCCGGCGGGCGCGCGTGCCCGTCGAGCGCGACGGCGCAGTCGTCCGCGTCTCGCCGGTGGACGAGCTCGAGCTCGACATCGTGCGTGTGCCGGGCGACCCCTCGTCCGCCGCCTTCCTCGCCGCCGCCGCCGCGGTCGTGCCCGGCTCGCGGCTCGTGATCGAGGGCATGGGACTCAACTGGACGCGCACGGGGTTCTTCCGGATCGCGCGCCGGATGGGCGCGGTGATCGTCGGCGACCTCGAGG
>JAXDHW010000327.1:0-3545 GCA_034664365.1 Thermoleophilaceae bacterium | reverse complement strand
CCACCACGGCCAGGATGTCGGCCGTCGTGCCCTCCAGCGAGGTGCCCATCGCGTGCATCTGGAAGCGCACGCGGTCCTGCGCGCGCAGGCGGCGCTGGATCTCTGCGATGTACTCGCTGGCGCTGGGGCCGGGGCGCCCGAGCGCCAGCACCGTCAGGTCGGCGGTGGCCACGCGAAACGCCTCAGGCGAGGCTCGTCCACACGGTCTTGACCTCGAGGTAGGCGTCCAGGTTGGCGTGCCCCATCTCGCGCCCGATGCCCGACGCCTTGTAGCCGCCGAACGGCGCCGCCGGGTCGCTCGGGCCCCAGACGTTCACGTACACCGTGCCGGCCTTCAGCAGCGCGGCCAGCCGGTGCGCGTTGCCCACGTCGCGGGTCCACACGCCGGCGGCCAGGCCGTACTCGGTGTCGTTCGCGCGCGCGGCGACCTCCTCCAGATCGTCGTACGGCATCGCCACCAGCACCGGCCCGAAGATCTCCTCGCGCGCGATCTTCATGCCGTCCTCCACGCCGGTGAACAGCGTGGGGCGGACGAAGTACCCGGCGTCGCCGTTGGCGCCGTGCCCGCCCACGACGGCCTCGGCGCCGTCGTCCTTGCCCGACTGGATGTAAGACAGCACGCGCTCGTGCTGCTCCTTGGACACGACGGGCCCGAACTGCGTGTCGGGATCGAGACCGGGACCGACGCGCGCCTTCTCGGCGCGGGCCGCCAGCCCGGACACGACCTCGTCGAACTGGTCGCGGTGCACGTACAGCCGCGAGCCGGCGTCGCACGCCTGGCCGGTGTTGAAGTAGATGCCCTGGAACGAGCCCTTGATGGCCCTGTCCAGGTCGGCGTCGGGCAGGATGATGTTGGCGCTCTTGCCGCCCAGCTCGAGCGTCACGCGCTTGAGCATGCGCCCGGCCGTGGCGCCTATCTCGCGGCCGACGGCCGTGGAGCCGGTGAAGGCGATCTTCGCCACGCCGGGGTGCTCGACCAGTGCCTTGCCGGTGTCGCCGTCGCCGGTCAGCACGTTGATCACGCCCTCGGGGAAGCCGGCCTCCTGTACGAGTTGGCCGAGGCGGATGGCGGTGAGCGGCGTCTGCTCGGCGGGCTTGAGGACCACCGTGCAGCCGGCCGCCAGCGCGGGGGCGATCTTCCACGCCGCCATCAGCAACGGGAAGTTCCACGGGATGATCTGGCCGCAGACGCCGACCGGCTCCTTGCGCGTGTAGACGAACATGTTCGGCCAGGAGACCGGGATCGTCTCGCCCTCGATCTTGGTCGGCCAGCCGGCGTAGTAGCGAAGGTGGTCGACCGAGCCGGGGACGTCGACCTTCGACGCGATCGAGACCGGCTTGCCGTTGTCGAGCGACTCGAGCTGGGCGAGCTCCTGGGTGTTCGCCTCGATCAGGTCGGCGAGCTTGTTCATGAGGATCGTGCGGCCGGAGGCGGGCAGCCTGGCCCACGGGCCGTCGAGCGCCGCGGCGGCTGCCTTCACGGCACGGTCGACGTCCTCCGCCCCCGCGTGTGCGACCGCGGCGATCGTCTCGCCGGTCGCCGGATCGATCGTCTCGAAGGTGCGGCCGTCGGCGGCCTCGGCCCAGTCGGCGCCGATCAGGAGCCTGTGCGGGCCCGAGTCGACGAACGCGCGGGCGGCGTCGCCGAGCTCCGTGGTGTCGGTGGCGGGCACGAGGCGGAAGGATACGCGGCGGCTACGTCCGCAGCAGGATCTTCAGCGCCTCGTGGCGGTCGTACGCGGCGTAGGCCTCGGGTGCCTCGTCCAGTCGCATCTCGCGCGAGACCAGCGGCGAGACGTCGAGCCGGCCCGAGGCGAGCAGCGCGAGCACCGAGTCGAGGTGGCCCATCACGTTCGCGTGGCCGGTCACGATGTTCAGCGACTTGATCCAGACGACGCCCATGTGGACCTCGGTCCGCTCGGCGTAGACGCCGACCACGGAGACGGTCCCGCCCTTGCGCGCCAGCCGGCACGCCGTGTCGAGCGCCGCCGGGTTGCCCACGGCCTCGACTGCCACGTCGACGCCGCCCACCTGCGTCCCCGCCTTGACCGCCTTGCGCGGGTCCTCCTCGGTTGCGTGGACCGGCTCCGCGCCGAGCGCGCGCGCCGTCTCGAGTCGCTCCGCGACCGTGTCGACGGCGATCACCTTCGACGCCCCCGCCACCTGCGCCGCCATCACGGCGCAGAGCCCGACCGGGCCGAGCCCGATCACGGCGCACGTGTCGCCCGCCTGGAAGCCCGCCGACACGATCGCGTGGTAGCCGGTGCCCATCACGTCGCCCGCGAACAGCGCGGCCGCGTCGGAGAGCCCCTCGGGCACCTTGCGCAGGGTCAGGTTGGCTCGCGGCACGAGCGCGAGCTCGGCCTGCGTGCCCTGGAGCGATCCGAGCGTCGCGCCGTGGCCGAATACCCGCGCCTCGTCGCACTTCTGGTAGATCCCGCGCCGGCAGAAGAAGCAGATCCCGCACGCCGTGTGGAAGGTGCCGAGCACGCGGTCGCCCTCCCTGACCCCGGTCACGCCGTCGCCTGCCGCCACCACGGTGCCGACGTACTCGTGCCCGATCGTGAAGCCGGGCTCGATCTGGACGCGCCCGTGGTAGATGTGCAGATCCGAGCCGCAGACGCCCGACGCGTCGATCTTGACGACCGCGTCGTCGGCGGCGATCGGCTCGGGCTCGGGGCGCTCCTCGAGCGCCACCCGGCCGGGCTCCTGGAAGGTCACGGCGAGCATCAGCGGCCGCCCATCCTATGAATCTCGGGCAGCGGGGGAGCGAACCCGCGCCTCAGGAGCGGCGCCACGCGGTAGCGCTCCTCGCGCAGCGCGTCGAGCACGCCCACCACGTGGTCGGTCCCGATCGCGCGCCACCAGTCGACCGGGCCGCGCGGGTGGTTGAGCCCCAGCGTCATGCCGGCGTCCACGTCCTCCGGCGTCCCCACGCCCTCGCCGATCGCGAACGCCGCCTCGTTCACGAGCTGCGCGGCGATCCGCCCGAGCACGAGCCCGGGCGCGTCGGCGACCCATTCCGCCTGGAGCCCGAGCCCGGTGAAGAAGGTCTCGAGGCCCTCGTTGCGCTCGCCCGTCAGCTCGACCAGTGCCCCAATCGGGGGGAGGAGGTGGAAGCCGGTGCGCGCCCCCGTCTCGGCGAGCGAGCGGTCGGCGACGATCGCCGCGTCGGCCGCGCCCAGGCCGAGGTCGGAAGCCGGGGCGGGAACCGCGGCGTCGATCACGAGCTCGGGCTCCTCCAGCCCGCCGAACGCCGTCGGCTCGCGGGCGTCGAAGCCGGCCTGGACCGCGCGCTGGCGCAGCTCGCGGGCGAGCGGTCCCGCGCCGTCGATCGCCACCCGCCGGCCGTCACCGCCCCCCAACTCGGGGACCGGGGGATCCTCCGGCCGGCCGGGGGGGTAGTCGTACCACCCACCCCCCGTCTTTCGGCCGAGCTTCCCGGCCGCCACCATCCGCACCTGGAGCGGGCTCGGCTTCCAGCGTGGCTCGCCGAAGCTCTGCTCGGTGAACGACTTGGCGACCTCGAAGCCCACGTCGATCCC
>JAXDHW010000316.1:0-3826 GCA_034664365.1 Thermoleophilaceae bacterium | reverse complement strand
TCGCGCGGGTCCCCGTCCCAGAGGCCCACGTAGTCGACCTGCGGGACGCCGGCACGCGCCATCAGGTCCTTGAAGACGACCTTGTCCATGCAGACCGCCGAGGCGAGCACGCCGGCCCCGACGTACGGCACGTCCGCCACCTCGAGCGCGCCCTGCACCGTGCCGTCCTCGCCGAATGGCCCGTGCAGCACCGGGAAGACCACGTCGGCCCCGAGCACCCCGCCGGCGGGCTCGATCGCCACCGGCGCGCCGTCGTGGGACCAGCGGCCGTCGGGCGCGATCAGCACCTCGAGCGGCTCGTGCCCGGCCTGCGCGAGCCCCTCACGGACCGCCGCGGCGGTGGCCAGCGAGAACTCGTGCTCGCTGGAGCGCCCGCCGCCGAGGACGGCGACCCTCATGCGGGCGGGGGCGTCCCGTCGGTGCCGCCGGTGCCGCCGCCGTTCCCGGTCCCGTTGCCACCGGAGCTCGAGGGCGTGCGCCCGACATAGATCGTGACCGTGGACCCCTTGTCGCGATCGGCGCCGGGGGCGGGGCTCTGGCGGATCACCTTGCCGTCCTGGTCCGCGGTGCCGTCGATCTGGATCACGCGAACCGTGAAGCCCTTGCCCTGGAGGATTCCGCTCGCCTCCTCCTGGGTGCGGCCGCGGACGTCCGGCACCTTGACCTTCTTGGTGCCCGACGACACGGTGATCGTGACGCGCGACCCGCGCGGCACCTTCGAGTTGGCACCCGGGTCCTGCCCGGTCACGCGATCCTTGGGCTCGCTCGACTCCTGCTTGTGGACGGTCACGCGCAGGCCGGCGTCCTCGAGCGCCGCCTTCGCGTCGGCCTGGTCCTTGCCGACCACGGGCGGGACCGTGACAATCTCCGGCCCGGAGCTCACGTACACGTCCACGCGCGAGCCCTTCTGCACCTGGTGGAGCGCGATCGGGTCGGTCTTGGTCACGCGCCCCTTGGCGACCGTCGACGAGTGCTCGTCGTGAAGAGTGGCGACCAGACCCGCCTTCCTGAGCTCCTTGATCGCGTCGGCCTCGGTCTTGCCGGTCACGTCCGGCATGGTGGTGAAGCCCGGGCCGCTCGACACGAACAGCGTCACGGTCGACCCCTTCTCCACCTTCTTCGCCGCTGCCGGATCCTGGCGTACCACCAGGCCGACCTCCTGGTCGCTCTCCACGCGCTTGATCTGCGCGTTGAGGCCGGCGTGGTCGAGCTCGGCCACCGCGTCGGGGGCCGGCTTGCCGACCTCCTGGGGAACGACGACCTGCTTCGCCCCCGTGAGCAGCAGCGCAGCGGCAACCGCACCGGCGAGCAACAGCAGGAGCAGCGTGACCCACGGCCAGCGGCGCGCGCGCTGCTCCTCGTCCGGCGGCGGCAGCGGGGTCGGCATCCAGCTCTCCGTGTGCCCGCCGTCGGCGCCGGACAGGATCGCCGCGCGGGCGGCCTCGAGGGCCGCGATGAACTCGTCGGCGTTGGCATAGCGCTGCGCCGGGTCCTTGTTGAGCGCGCGCATGATCGCCGCCTCGAGCGCCGGGTGCACGTCGGGGCGGATCTCGCGCAGCGGCAGCGGCGTGTCGCTCACGTGCTTGAGCGCGATCGAAACGGCGCTGTCACCCTCGAACGGCACCCGCCCAGCGAGCATCTCGTAGAGCATCACGCCGATCGAGTAGAGGTCCGACGCGGCGTCCACGTGCTGCCCCTGGGCCTGCTCCGGCGAGAGGTACTGCGCGGTGCCCATGATCGACCCGGTCTCCGTCATCTCGGACGCGCCCGCGCGGGCGATGCCGAAGTCCGTGACCTTGAGCGAGTCGTCGGGCGCGACGATCACGTTGTGCGGCTTGAAGTCGCGGTGGATCACCCCGCGGCGGTGCGCGAAGCCGGCGGCCTGGAGGATCTGCGTGCCGAAGTGGATCGCGCGCTCCTGGCTGAGCGGCGCCTCCTCGTTCAGGAGGTCCCGCAGCGTGCGCCCCGGGAGGTTCTCCATGACGATGTAGTACGTGTCCTCGTGCTGCCCGCGGTCGTAGACGCCGACCACGTTGGGGTGCTGGAGGCTGGCCGCCGAGGACGCCTCGCGGCGGAAGCGCTCCACGAACTGCTGGTCGCGCGAGAAGCGCCGGTGGAGGACCTTGAGCGCCACCTCGCGGCCCAGGTGGTCGTCGTGCGCGAGGTAGACGTCGGCCATGCCGCCCGAGCCGATCCGGCCGAGGATCCGGTAGCGGCCGGCGACGATCGTGCCGTCGGTGACCTCAGCCACCGAGCAGCACCTCCATCACGCGCTTGGCGATTGGCGCGGCCACCGTGCCGCCCTGGCCGGACGTGCGCTCGACCGTGGCGGCGATCGCGATGCGCGGGTCGCGAACGGGAGCGAACGCGATGAACCAAGCCTGGTTGGTCGCGCCGTTCACGACCTCCGCCGTGCCGGTCTTGCCGGCCACCTGGATGCCCTGAAGCGCCGCCGCGGTTCCCGTTCCCTCCTCCACCACCTTGCTCATCATGGCCGCGAGCTGGGACGCCGCCTGGCGGCTCATCACGGTCGCGCGCTCGGTGGGCCGGTTTCGCGACCGCACGCCGCCGTCCGGCGCGGTCACGCGGTCCACCAGCCGGGGCTCCATCAGCTTGCCGCCGTTGGCCACCGCAGCGGCCACCATCGCCATCTGGAGCGGCGTGACCTGGAGGCGCTCCTGCCCGATCGCCACGCGCCCGATGTCGACCGAGTCCGACGGTCCGAGCAGGGTCTGCCCCTTGAACACGCCGCTCGCGGTGATCTGGTCCGACGGGTAGTCGAGGCCGAGCTTCGAGTTGAACCCGAAGCGGCGCATGTACTTGTACATCGTGTCCTTGCCGAGCTTCTCGCCAACCTCGCCGAACACCGTGTTCACGGAGTGGGTGAGAGCGTCGGTGAGCGTGATCGTGCCGTAGTCGGCGCCGCCGTCGTTCTGGAGCGGCACGCCGCTGATGAGCTTGCCGTTCCTGCCGCTGATGAACGAGTTGGGCGTGTACTTGCCGCTGTCGATCGCGGCCGCCGCCGTGACCACCTTGAAGGTCGAGCCCGGCGGGTAGCGCGCCTGCGTGGCGCGGTTGAAGATCGGGGAGGTCGGGTCGCGGTTGAGCTGCGCGTAGCGCGCCGGGATGTCGTTGGGGTTGTAGTCCGGGATGCTCGCCATCACCTTGATCGCGCCGCTGTGCGGGTCGAGCGCGACGATCGAGCCGCGCTGCCCGCCGAGCGCGGCGAGCGCCGCCCGCTGCCCGCGCGGGTCGAGCGTGGTGTGGATGTCGTCGCCCTCCTTCGTCCCGCCGCTGAACTGGTCGATCAGCGACTTGAACTCGTCCTGGCGACCGGTGAGCTCGCGGTTGTAGGACTTCTCGAGTCCCGAGCTGCCGCGCGAGATGAACGCGTACCCGACCGCGTGCGAGAACAGGCCGCCGGCCGGGTAGCTGCGGAAGTAGCGCAGCGTCTCGCCGTGGCCGGTGTGGTGGTTGATCGCGAGCCGCGTCCCGTCGTCGGCCAGGATCAGCCCGCGCGGGATGCGCTGCGCCTCGAGCAGCGGCCGGCGGTTGGCGGTCTTGTCCTGCAGGCTCTTGGCCTCGAACACCGTCCAGCGCGACGTGAACGTGACGAGCACGGCGAAGAGCACGATGAACAGGAGGAAGAGGCGACCGATCTGGCGGTTCAAACGAGGCCTCCGCGCGCCGCGCCGGGATTGCGCCTGGCCCTGTCCGACACGATCAGGAGCAGCGCGACCAGGATGAAGTTGGCCACGATCGAGCTGCCGCCGTAGGAGACGAACGGGAGCGTGACGCCGGTGAGCGGGATCACGCGCGTGACGCC
>JAXDHW010000315.1:0-4665 GCA_034664365.1 Thermoleophilaceae bacterium | reverse complement strand
ATCTACGGCCAGACCTGGGGCACGGTCTACGACACCATCAACTACACGACGACCGGCGCGATGGGCGACTGGTTCGACTCGCCCAAGGGGCTCGATGCGAACGGGATCGACAACGAGATGTCGTTCTCGCACCTCGACAAGAACATCGTGTTCGATCCCCACACCGAGCAGCTCCACGTCGACGGCAACAAGGCTCTGATCAACGCGCAGATCACGCGGATGCTCAACCCGCCGAAGGGCCGCTTCAACGTGGCGGGGTCGAAGGGCTACGTGCCCAACCAGCGGCTCAAGCGCAGGTTCCAGCAGCTCCAGTCGCGGCCGCCGACCGGCACCCATCCGCAGCCGGACATCGTCGGCGTCACCGGCTTCGCGAACCCCGCCGAGGGCGGCCAGACGATCTTCCCGATCGACGTCAAACGGTCCAACACGATCTTCGACGGCGGCATGCGCGTGGAGATCACCAACCTCAACGCGCAGGGTGTCGGGCAGGGCGTGATCACCCTCTCGATCCAGTGCAAGGACTGCGATGAGGCCCGCCACCCGGGCGAGAAGAACGGCGACTGGGTGACCGTGACCCAGGACTTCAACCAGTCGCCGCTCTACCTCCAGGCCGGAGTGACGGCCACCGTGAACGAGCCGCAGGCGTTCAACGGCAAGGGCAAGAAGGTGCAGTGGCGCGCCGTGGTCGGCCAGGGCGGGCTCTCGTCGCGGATGGACGTCCGCTTCACGTCAGGACCGGCGGCCTCCGGCGGCGAGACCGGCTCGCCCAAGGCCAAGCCGCCCAAGCTGCTCGCCTACGACGTGGCCAACACCGACTTCTTCAAGTCGCTCAACCGCTTCATCGGGAGTCGCTCCAAGCGCTTCCACACGGTGTCGCCGCGGCGGGTGGCCGCCGGGCGCCAGTCGCTCGGCAACCTCGACTCGCTCGCGCTGGCGGACGACGCTTTCCCCGGCAACTCGACGCAGGCGCAGCAGGCGCGCTGGTACGCGGCGCTGCGCGGCTGGGTCAAGCGCGGCGGCAACCTCGTGCTCACCGACGGCGCGCTGCAGGCGCTGCCGAGCCTCACCAGCATCCCCGCCTCGGCGGTCAAGCGGATCAGCGTCTACGTCGGCCAGATCGGGTTCTCGAAGGACGGCAATGGCGACACGCTCTCCGACCCGCTCAACAAGGGCGTGAAGATCGCGGGCGCGCGCTTCAACACCGGGATGCGGCGGCAGACCTTCGAGCCGGTGCCGCTCGGTTACTCGATCCAGGACAACGCGGGCAACGACGAGACGCACTCGCCCCAGTGGCAGGTCAGCCGGACCGCGTGGGAGAAGGCGGGCGGGCGCACGGCGGCGACGTCGGTCGCCGACCAGAGCGTGGGCGGTTCGAACGACTACGACCAGACCGCGTACGGGCAGCTCAAGCTCGGTAAGGGCGTGATCCGGATCCTCGGGTCCGGCCTGCCGCAGCCGACCACGAAGTACGACCACGACTTCGGCCTCTCGCCTCACTCGGCCACCTACACCACGTACATCCTGATGCGCAACATGCTCAAGCCGGTCAGGACGAGGTGCCACGACTTCAAGCGGCCGCGGGCGTTCATCGACAGGGGATCGGTCGACGCCACCCGGCAGGGGATCAGCATGCGCGGGACCGCCGCGGACCGCGGCTGCCTCGCCGGCGGCAAGGGGCGGATCAAGCGCGTGCGGGTCTCGATCGCCACGCGCAAGAACACCGGCGGCAAGAACCGCTGCCGCTTCGCCAAGCCGGGCGGCGGGCTCACGCGACCGCGCAACTGCCGGCGGCGCGTGTTCCTGCCGGCGAGCGGCAGGAACAGCTGGAACTTCGACTACCGCCATCCGCTGCCGAGCGGGCGCTACACGCTGCGGGCGCGGCCGATCGACGCGGCCGGCAACCTGGCGCTGCGCACCCGCAAATCGACGCTGCACGTGGTTATCCATTGAGGGCTGATAGCTTTTCAGGGGCTGTTAGGTAGCCCTAACTCGGAGGCTGGATTGTCGTTCGCACAGACCGTTCTGCTCGGGGGCCTCGCGGGCTTCACGATCTACCTTGGACTTCCCGTGGGGCGCCTCCAGACGCTGTCCCCTCGCGTGCGCGTTGCGCTCGCGATGTTCTCGGTTGGGATCCTCGCGTTCATCTTCGTGGACGTGCTCTCGCACGCCAACGAGATCGTCGAGGGGGCGCTCGACGGCTACAAGAACGGCAACGGCAGCTTCGGCCACCTCGCCGGGCTCGTGGCGCTCCTGATCGGCGGCTTCGCCTTCGGTAGCGCCGGCCTCGGAATCATCGAGCGGCGCCTGCGCCCAGCGCGGCCCGACCCGCCCCCCGTCCGCGGCGGCTCGGGCGAGGTCGCGCTAACGCCGAGCGAGTCCACCCGGCTGGCCATCGAGGCCGACGACGCGCGCCGCCGCGCGCTCCAGACCGGCATCGTGATCGCCACGGCGATCGGGCTCCACAACTTCGCGGAGGGGCTGGCCATCGGCGTCTCCGCTCGCGCCGGCGAGATCAGCCTGGCCACCGTGCTGATCGTCGGCTTCGCTCTGCACAACGCCACCGAGGGCTTCGGGATCGTCGGCCCGCTCGGGTCGGTCGTCCCGTCGTGGCGCTGGATCGGGCTGGTCGGCCTGATCGGCGGCGGACCGACCTTCCTCGGCGCGATGGCCGGCTACAAGGTCACCTCGCAGCCGCTCGAGCTGGCGTTCTACGCACTGGCGGCCGGCGCGATCCTGTACGTGATCGGGGAGATCTGGCAGGGCATGCGCCGCTACGGCTACCGCGAGCTGGGGCTGATCCTGCTGGCGGCGGGCTTCGCCGCGGGGATCCTCACGGACCTCGTCGTCGCCTACGGCGGCGGCTGATCGAGCAGCTCCCGGCGGCGGGCGATGAGCCCGGCGTAGGGGGTTCCCGCCAGGAGCTCGCGTAGGAGCCCGAGCGCCGGCGTGAGGTCGCGGTCCTCGACGGTCGTGCGGCCGAGTTCCATCACCTGGTCGCGCGCGGCCATCACCCGCTTCTCCAGGCGGCGGCCCTTCGGGGTCAGGGACAGCTCCACCTGGCGCCGGTCGTGCCCCGCGGGGCGCCGCTCGACCAGGCTCGCCTCCACGAGCCTGTCGACCAAGCGGCTCGGGTGGCCGGCCTCGGCGATCAGCAGCTCACCCAGCTCCTTCAGCGAGACGGGCTGCGCCTGGCCGATCACCAGCAGCGCGTCGGCCTGAGCGGCGGTGACGCCGAGCGGGCGCATCGCCTCGTTGATCCAGCGCTCGAGCTCCCGCTGGACGGCCTTGACCGAAAGGGCGAACTCGAAGAGCGGGTCCACGACGCAGAGCGTAACCGCGTAACCCGATGATGTGTCATCTATTTGTATGATCTGCCATCTATTCAGATGTCACCGGTACTGAGGAGGCAGACGTGCAGGGAACGGGTGCTTGGCCGGACGCGGTGGAGGAGATCCTCGAGGGCGACCACGCCGTGGGGCTCGCCTACGTGACGCCGGCGGGCGGGGCCGTGATCACGCCGGTCACGAACTTCGCGCTCCAGGACCGGCAGGCCGGCACGATCGCCGTGAACAGCTCGATCGGTGCGTGGCGGAAGCTCGACCGGATGCGGCGCAACCCGCGTGTGGCGGTGGCCTTCCACACGCGCACGCACGCGCTTACGGAGCGTCCCGAGTACGTGCTGGTGCAGGGCACGGCCTCGTTCCCGTGGCCGCCCGACCGCGACAGCTGGTTCGAAGAAATGGACG
Organism: Thermoleophilaceae bacterium; assembly: GCA_034664365.1. Lineage (GTDB taxonomy): Bacteria > Actinomycetota > Thermoleophilia > Solirubrobacterales > Thermoleophilaceae > AC-37. The sequence goes on along the minus strand of JAXDHW010000315.1, from coordinate 919 downwards.
GGAAGTGGCAGCGGCCCGGAATGCTGCCGCGCGAGGTCGGCCCGCTCTGGGAGCGCTGGATGAGCGTCTACCACTGGCGCGTGAACGTGCGGATCGCGGTCGAGCGTGTGGTCGTATGGCCGGACCTGGCGTGCCGGGGCAGCGCCGAGGTGCACGGTGCGCCGCTTGGGGACGAGCCGGCGGCGGAGCAGGCGCTACCAAAGCTGGGAACCGGGCCGCGCGTGAACCACCGGCGCGCGGCGAAGCAGGCGCGGCGGCTGCCGCACGTGCTGCTCGGCTGGGTGGGGGCGGACGGCTTCCCGATGGTCGTGCCGGTGGAGGCGGGCGGTGTGGTGGACCGCGGCGTGGAGCTCGAGCTGCCGGCCGGCCTAACGCCGCCACCGGGCGGGCGCCGGGCCGGCCTGACCGGCCACTGGTTCACGAAGGGCGTGATCGGCCAGGAGCAGCGCGTCCACACCGGCTGGCTCGAGGTCGGCGCGGACGGGCACGCGGTCTACGCACCGCACACGAAGGTCGGCTACCTGATGCCGAAGTCGAAGCTCGTCTACAGGATCGTGGTCGGCTTCGAGACCCGCCGGCGGCTGCGCGCGGGTCGCCGCGCCGGCGTGATTCCGGGGGCAACGTCCAGAACATGACCCCGTGGGGCCGTCAAATGGACGTTGCGGCCGCCTCCAGCTGGTCGTCCCCGTAGTAGATGCCGTCGGCGATGCGCAGGGTGGGCACGCCGCGGACCCCCGCCTCCCATGCCGCGTCAGTGGCCGCGCGGAGCGCCTCCTTGACGGACGGGTCCTGCACCGCAGCCGGGACGTCGGACACCGGTAGCCCGGCGGCGGCGGCGGCGTCCGCCACCACCTGAAGATCCGCCAGATCCCGCCCCTCCACAAACGCGGCGCGGTACGCCGCCACCGCGAACTCGGCC
>JAXDHW010000253.1:0-8420 GCA_034664365.1 Thermoleophilaceae bacterium | reverse complement strand
TAAACGGCCCACTCCCCGAGCATGCCGAACGGGGTGTTACAGGTGTGCGACGAACGTGACTATTCGGTGACTACTTGGACCTTGAAGAGGTTGGTGCCGCCGGCCTGGCCCACGGGGAGGCCCGCGGTGATGCCGATCTTGTCGCCGGGGACGCAGAGGCCGGCGCGGAGCGCGGCGCGCGCGCAGACGTCGAGCAGGGCGGCCGTGTCGTCCGGCTCCTCGTTGAGCTCGGCCTGCACGCCCCAGTAGATCGCGCAGCGGCGGACGGTCTCGATCCGCGGGGACAGGGCCAGGATCGGGACCTGCGGGCGGTGGGAGGAGAGCAGCCGTGCCGTCTTGCCGGTCATCGTCGGGCACACCAGCGCCTTCAGGCCGAGCTGGTAGACCGCGCCGACGGCACCGAACGCGATCGCGGCCGAGTCGTCCCCGCCGCGCAGACCGCGCTCGGTGAGCATCCGCCAGTAGGGGAGGTCGCGCTCGGTGGCGGTGGCGATCGCGGCCATCATCTGGACCGCGCCGGCCGGGTCGCGGCCGATCGCCGTCTCCTGGGAGAGCATCACGGCATCGGTGCCGTCGAAGATCGCGTTGGCCACGTCGGCGACCTCGGCCCGCGTGGGCCGGGTCGAGCTGACCATCGACTCGAGCATCTGCGTGGCGGTGATGCAGGGCTTGGCGCGCTGCCCCGCCGTGTAGAGGAGCCGCTTCTGGACGAGCGGGACCTCCTCGATCGGGAGCTCGATCCCGAGGTCGCCGCGGGCGACCATGATGCCGTCGGCGGCCTCGACGATCTCCTCCGCGTTGGCGGCCGCCTGCGGCTTCTCGATCTTCGCGATCACCGGGATGTCGCTGTCGTGCTCGGCCAGCCGCTCCCGCACCGGCTCGAGGTCCGCGCCGCTCCGGATGAACGACAGCGCCATCAGGTCCACGCCCATCTCGATGCCGGCGTCGATCATCGCCAGGTCGTCGTCGCTCACCGCCGGGAGCGACATCGTGACGTTCGGCAGGTTGAGCCCCTGCCGCGATCCGACGGTCCCCCCCACCTCCACCACGGTCTCGACCTCGTCGTCGCCCGTGTCCACCACGCGCAGGCGGATCGCGCCGTCGGCGAGGTAGACCACGTCGTCGCGCGTCACGAGCTCGGCGAAGCCGGGCCACGCCACCGGCAGCCGGTGCGAGTCGCCCGTGATCCGCTCGGCGGTGAGGACCACGTGGCTCCCCACGTCGAGGATCGCGACCTCGCCCTCCACGGGCCCGATCCGGAGCTTGGGGCCCGGGATGTCCTGGAGCACCGCGACCTCGCGGCCGACATGCGCGGCGACGGCGCGGATCATCGCGACCGTCTCGGCGTGCTCGTCGGTGTCGCCGTGGGCGAAGTTGAGCCGCGCCACGTCCATGCCCGCGACGATCATCCGCTCGAGGACCGCCCGGTCGCGCGACGTCGGACCGATCGTCGCGACGATCTTGGTGGACCGCATCGCAGGAGGTATACACCTCCCGGGGGACCCCCGACAGAACAACGGGGCGGGGGCGATCACCCACTCGCGCCGCGCTCCGCCGCCCTCGTTCACAGATGTGACGAGGCCGTTAACGAAAAGCCCGCTCTTAGCGGCTGAGCTGCCGTTTGAGCGGTTGACCCCCGGGGACCTCACACCTTAGGTTTGCGGTGCAGCCGTGGAGCGCACACGGTTTGCCGGGATCGGGAGGCTGAGTAGGGCGAGTCGCGCAAAGCTCGTACTTACGATCCGGTGCGCCGCGGCGGACTTGGCAAGCAACAAAAAGATTCTGGGGAGGATCGAATGGGCGAGACGGCCACGGTCAATGCTGCGCCGCAACACCTGCGCGCGCTCGAACACGCGAATCGCGTCCGGCTGGGACGCGCCGAGCTGAAGCGCAAGATCGCGTCACAGCAGACGACCGCCGCCGACGTGGTGCTCGGCTGCCCCTGGGAGGCCGCGAGCATGGAGATCGCCGACGTCCTCATGGCCCAGCGCCGCTGGGGCCGTGCGCGCTGTCGCCGGCTGCTGCTCTCGCTCGGCCTGCCCGAGAACAAGCAGGTAGGGACGCTCACCGCGCGTCAGCGCCAGGCCCTCGCAGCGCTGCTGACGGCGAAGTCCGGCTCCACGCGCATCCTGCGCGAGGAGTCGCTCGCTCCCGCCTGACGGGCCGGGTTCGGGCATCCGGCGGACCCCTCGCCGCCACGGCCCGGACGTTCCGCCGCCGCTCTCGCTCCGAAAGGGACGAGCGAGGGCGGCGGCAGGCCCCTTCCTCCCTAGCGGACCAGCGGGAGCGGCGGCAGCTCGTCGCCGCTCGTCTCCTCGAGCTCCCGCCCCGCCGTCTCCGGTAGCCGGAACGCGACGATCGCCACGGCGATGAGCGGGAACGCCGCCAGCGTGGCCACGGCGTGCCCGATCCCGATCGAGTCGCCCAGCGCGCCGGCCACCACGAGCCCCACCGCCGACCCGGTCACGCTCATCGCGAGGATCGCGTTGTTGCCGGCGGCCCGCACGCGCGTGGGGAGCATCTCCGGCCCGTAGACGACCAGCGCCACACCGCTCGCCGAGGCGAACGCGTTGGCCATCGCCGCGAGCGGCCAGATCGCGACCCCGCCGCTCACGAGGAAGCCCACGTACCCGGCGACGCCGAGCGCGCCCAGCGGCACACCCACGCGTTTGCGGCCACGCGTGTCGGCGTAGCGGGCGCCGATCAGCAGCGCCGGGATCGCGGGCGCGGTGGTGATTCCGAGGAACGCCACGATCTCACCGGGCGACAGCCCCTGGACATCGTCGAGGTAGCGGTTGTAGAACTCGGTGAGCGGCGCGAAGAACAGCGAGCTGAGGAACACCGCGCCGCCGAGGACTGCCACGCGCCCGCGCACCCCACGCGCGCCCGCCAGCTCACGCAGCCCGTGACGCTCGCGCGCGTGCGCGACGAACCGCTGCGACTCGGGCAGCCGCCGCACCGCGCTCAGCACCAGCGGGAGGGCCAGGAGCTGGAGGCCGTACGCCGCGGCGAGCCCGCCGCGGCCGGTCGCCGCCACCGGGATCGCCACGACCGCGGCCGCCCCGGCGGCCCCGGTGGCCAGCGCCAGCAGGGAGACGATCGTGGTCCTGTTGCGCGCCGGCACCACCTCCATGGCGAGGACGAACAGCGACACGCTGAGCCCGGCGTCGAGGCAGCGGAGCAGCACGTGCGCGCCGATGTAGACGTCGAAGGTCGGCGCGAGCCCGATCGCCGCCGCGGCCACGCAGTGCGCGGTCGCCGCGGCCGCCACGAAGCGCCGGCGCCCGAGCCGGTCGGCGAGCGGCCCCACGAGCAGCGCGAGCACGACCCCGACCCGCACCACCGCGAGGCCGACGCCGAGGGCCGCATCGCTCGCGTCGAACGCCTTGGCCGCGTACGGCAGCGTCTGCGTGAGCAGGCCGCCCGCGCCGCCGGCGTAGCCGGTCGCCATCGCGATCAGCGCGATCGCGGCCACCGCGGATGTCTCCTCGGGCGACTGCGGCACGGGCGGGGCCCACCAGGGCGACCCGTGCGGCAGCTCCTCGCCGGCGTCGGCGGCGGCCTCGATCCGCCGCGCGCGACGGCGGACGAGCGGCGCCCACAGCAGCCGGAAGTACGGGATCGGGATCCGGTAGGTCACGCGGTGCGCGCCGTCGGCGCCACGCTGCAGCTCCGCGTCCGCCGCCAGCGGGAGCACCTCGGGCGGCAGTCTCACCGGCGCCGCCGTTTGCTCAGGAGGGCTGGACGAAGCGCGAGCCGAGCTGCTCGGGTGACTCGTCGGCCGTGAAGCCCGGCCCGCGGGTCGCGATCTCGATGATGTGCCCGTCGGGGTCGCGCAGGTAGATCGACGCGAACCACGTGCGGTCGTGGCGCTCGGTGCAGCTCACGCCGCGCGACTCGAGGTACTCCTTCCAGCCGTCGAGCTCCTCGGCGGTCTCGACGAGGAACGCGAAGTGGTGGGTCGACCCGCGCCCGACGACGCCCTCCTCCATCTGCGGGTACTCCATGCAGGTGACGACGGTGCCCGGCGTGCCGAGCGCGTCGCCGAAGTAGAAGTGCCGCGCGCTGCGGTCGTCGTGGTTGACCGTCTGCTTGACCAGGCGCATGCCCAGCACGTCGCGGTAGAAGGCCACGGAGCGGTCGAGGCTCGAGCAGATCAGCGTGATGTGGTGCAGCCCGCGAAGCTGGAGGCGGCGCGGCTCGGTGGGCGGCGGCTCGTTCAATGCTCGATCGGGAACGGCGCCGAGCCTGAGAAGAAGAAGAACCACACGACGAACCCCGCGAGCGCCAGCCCGGCGCTGACCACGAGGACCCCCTCGAGCGGTGCCTGCCCGTACGTGTCGCGCCCGCGCGCCGCGCGGACCTCGATGTGCTTGCGGTTGAGATAGCCGAGGAACGGCACGATGGCGAAGATACCCACCACGACGCAGGCGGCCATCGCGACTATCGCGAGCCCGACGGAGTGGGTGGCGTCCTGGACCCGCGAGCCGACGAACAGGCACCCCAGCGGCAGCCCGATCCACAGCACGAGGCTGCCCACGAACATGATCGCCAGCATGAGCACGGCGCTCGATCCGGCTTGCATCGCCCTGCGCACCGCGTGAACCTATCTGAAGCCGAGCCCGCCGGAGCGGCGCTTGAACGCCTCGCGGAAGAACCAGAAACCGGCGGCGAACACGATGCCGCCGACGGGCAGCATCAGCGCGCGGCTGACGTCGCCCTTCCCGCCCGCGAAGAAGACGATCGCGATCGCCACGAACGCCACCGCCCCGGCGAGGATCGTGGTGTGCGAGCGGTAGCCGGCGAAGTGCTCGCGGATCGAGAGCTCGAGCCCGGCCAGCGAGCCGAGCGCCAGCCCGGCGGTGAGCATCACCACGCTCCGTGCTCCGCTGAAGAAGAAGCTCGCGCCGAACAGGATCAGCGCGAGGAGCACAACAAGCTCGACCAGCGGGAACTTGCCCCACGGGGCGGGGGGCCGCTCGTCGATCGAGGGCCGGCCGCGGCGGCGGCCCGGGGTCGCGCGCGTGCTGCTCGCCGTGGCGCCGCGGCGCCGCTCGGCCGCCTCGGCCCGGCGCGCGCGGGCGGCGTCGCGCTCGGCGCGCGAGCTGCCGCTGACCGACACCGGCGCGTCGGGCGAGGCGCCGCGCTTGCGGCTCCGCTTACCCATGGATCAGATCGCCTGGCGTGTACGGGGTCGCGGCGGGCGGCCGCGCCCCCCGGCTAACGGACAGCCGGATGAGATCCGGACGCGCCACCAGTTCAACATCATCCCGAGGACGCCGAAGCGCGGTCGCACATGCCAGGACTTGCAGCCGCGCTCGCCGATGTCCTCGTTGCGGATGACCATCCACTTGTGCCGCTCGGGCTCGAGCAGCATCTCCTCGATGCGGCGGCGGTTGAGCTCCTCGACGTACGTGCGGTCGCCGAGGATCCGGCGATTGTGCTCGAGGCGGTCGGCCAGCTGGTCGCGCAGCTGCTCCAGCTCAGTCAGCGAGAGCACGCGTGGGCCGCCGTGGGACGGCACGCCCCAGTCGAACCCCGTGCGCGGGAACGCCGTGCAGAAGAGGGCGCCGAGGTCGGTCTCGAGTCGACCGATCTGCTCGCGGAGCGTGCGCCGCGCGGCCGCCTCGTCGGGGGCGACGCGCAGCGGTACCGACACTTCCCGCCGCCGTTCGATCACGTCTGCCATTGACCCTCCCCGCGTCGCTGCGAGCGATCGATGGTACCACCGGCGGGGGCTATCCCTGAAGCACTTCGCCGACCATCCAGAGGGCCTCCTCGACGCTCACGTCGGGCACTCCCTTGACCTGGATCGAGGCAACCCGCATGCGCTCGGTGCTCGGATGCACCCCCCGCCCCTCCGCGAGGTCGGAGAACAGCACGGCCACGGCCCGCTCGGCGTCGGCGATCACCACCTGGCGCGAGGAGAGCGGCCGTCCGTCGCCGCCGAGGCGCTCGCGCGGCGTGGACATCCGCAGGCCAAGGGGGCCGTCGAGCTTGTCCTCGTCGAAGGCCACGAGCGGGACGCCCGTCTCGACGGTCCCGATCAGCAGGGCGTCGTCGAGCAGGCTCTGGCTCTTGAAGCCCCCCGAGCGCATCCGCTCGAGGGCGATCGCCTCGACCGGCGTCCTGTGCTGGTCCGGGTCGATCCCCACCTGGCGGAAGAAGACCCTGTACGCCCACGGAATCGGCTGCTGGCGGAGCGTGACCGCCTTGCCGCCGGTGTAGCGGTCGGCGAGCGTGCGCAGGCGCTGCCGGACGGGCTCGGGGCTGCGGCCCGAGCGCGCGGTGAGGGTGATGTAGCGGAGCTGGAGCTCCGGGAACTCGGCGGCCAGGTCCTCGGCCACCCAGCCGAGCTCGATCGAGCTCATTTGACGATGGCCCGGACGCCGGCGGCGATCTGAGCCTCGGTCAGCTTGCCGTTGCGCGACCCCGCGGAGAGACCGCCCCGGCGCGCGAAGACCGTGGTGGGACAGTCGCCCACGCCGTAGAGGTTGAGGATGGCGGCATCGCGGTCGAGGGCCACCGGCATCCCCCACCTGTGGCTCGCCACCATCCCCTTCGCGTCCGACAGGCCCTTGCGCGTGATCACGCCGAGGAACGTGACCCCGGGGAAGCGCCGCCGTACGCGCTCCACGCGGTCGAGCTGCGTGTCGCAGCCCGCGCCTCCCGTCGCGATGAAGGTGATGACGAGGGGCCGGCTGCGGAGGTCGCAGAGGTTCACGATCCCGGGCCCGCGGACGTCGCACGCGGCCGGGTGGCCGCCGCTTGCCTTCGGCTGGATGGTGGCGTCGTTGTCGTGATCGCCCGACACGAGCGGCGCCGCGAACGGCGCGAGCCGCGCGCCGCGCGGCACCCCGCGATACCCGGCGCCCTCGTGGGGCAGCGTGCTGATCCCGGCCAGGACGAGGACCACGACGCCGACGATCCCCACGACCCACATGTAGCGGCCGCTCGGCCGCGCCGGCTCGGGCGGCTTCGGCTGCGGCTCCGGGTCGCGCTGGTCGAGCTCCTCGAAGCGCTCGGCGGCGCTGCGCTTGTCGCCACCGCCCGGGCCGAGGTCGGCGAAGCGGTCCTCAGGCACGGGTCCTGCGCCGGTTGAGGCGCAGGCCACTCATCCGGGGGAGCTCGGGCCGCGGGCGGAGGCCGCCGCGGAGGTCGCCGGTGACTTCGGCGAACTGCTGCCGGCCGGCGGCAGCCAGGCGCCGCGGGTCGAGGTCGCTGAGCCGGAACGGACCGTGCTCCTCCGCCCACACGAGCGCCGCGGGTAGGACCACCATCACGCCGAGCAGCGACACCGTCAGGTCCACGACCGTGACGATCCCGAACTGGCGCAGCATCTGGATGTCCGACGCGATCAGGGCTGCGAAGCCGGCGATCGCCGTGGCGCCCGAGGCCAGCACCGCCGCGCCGGTCGAGCGATAGGCATAGTCGATCGCGGACTCCGGATCCTCCCCCAGCTCGCGCTCCTCGCGGTAGCGCGCCGACAGCAGCACGCTGAACTCCGTTGAGATCGCGATCACCAGGGCGCCGAGGGTCGCCGACAGCGGGTTGAGCGGGATCCGGATCACGAACAGGATCAGCGCCGACCAGCCGGTCGCGAACGCGATCGGTATCAGCGGCACGAGCGCGAGCTCCACCCGGCGCCGGATCGCCAGCAGCACGAGGAAGACCGCGGCCAGGCCGGCGAGGAGGGTGAGCGCGCGGCGCCAGTCCGACGACAGCTTGCCGTTCGACTCGGCCGCGAGAACGGGGAGACCCGCCACCTCCGCCGTGACCCCCGCGGGCGGGTTGAGCTCGGAACGGAGGTCGTCCACGATCGCCTTCTGGGTGTCGAGCCCCTGGAGGCGGATGCCGAACGCGAGGTTGGCCGTGGTGCGGTCGCGCGAGATCACCGCCTGCGAGAAGTACGGCGGCACGGCGGCCAGCAGCGCCTGGGCGTCCGCCGACGATCCGGGCGTCTGACGGAACAGGTCCGACAGGGAGAGCGCCGGGCAGAGGTCGGGCGGGTTCTTCGCCTGCTTGCACGTCGAGCCGGGCGTGTAGCCGTGCTGCTTGAGGACGCGGTCCTGGTAGCTCCGCATCCAGTTGATCACGTCGGGACGGGTGAGGTCCTTGCCCGTGACCACCACGTCGACCTCGCCCGACACGCCGGTTTCCTTTTGGAGCGTGTTGATGTCGCGCAGCGCGGGCATGTCCTGCGGCACGAGCTTGCGGACGTCGGAGCCGACGTGTGTCTGGGTATCCGCCGCCCAGCCCAGCGCCGCGAGGGCGAGGCCGGCCACGAGCACGTTGCGCGGGCGGTCGATCGCGAAGTCGAGGGCCGCACGGCCACCGCGGGCCGCGCGGTCGGCCACCGCCGCGGCCGCGTCGCCGATCGCCTCGCCGGGGCGGCTCCAGGCGATCGCCTCCCACGCTCC
>JAXDHW010000240.1:0-4868 GCA_034664365.1 Thermoleophilaceae bacterium | reverse complement strand
GTCGTCACGCTGCGAACGGTCGGCCCGGAGGTCGAGCTACGCGTCTCGGACGACGGCCACGGGTTCGGCGCCACCGATCCGCTGTCCACGACCGATCCCGGCCACATCGGTCTCGCGAGCATGCGCGAGCGCGCCGAGCTGATCGGAGGCCGGCTGGAGATCGAGACCGGCGATCGCGGGACGAAGGTGCTCGTGCGGGCGCCGTTGCCGGCGCGCGACGAGCCCGCTGCCTAGAGCCAGCCGCGCTGCGTGGCGAGCAGGACGGCCTGAGCGCGGTCGACCGCGCCGAGCTTCGCGTACGTGTTGTGCAGGTGCGTGCGCACCGTGCTCGTCGAGAGGCTGAGGTCGAGGGCGATCTGCTTGTAGACCTTGCCCTCGGCGAGATGGCGGAGCACGTCGAGCTCGCGGTTGGACAGCGGGCACGGATCGATCTGGCGCCGCTGCTGGCCGTTGGGGTAGGGAAGCTCGTACATCACGGAGCGCAGCTTGTCGGCGCTGAGGCCGAGCTCGCGGGCGACCTTCAGCATTCGCGCCGGCTCGATCGGCTGGCCCTGCGAGTAGTGGGCGAGCATGTCCGCGAGGCGGATCAGCAGGCTCTCGCCGATGGGCTCGTCGGCGTGGTGGCGCTCGATGGCGGCGGCGAGCCGCGGCGCGAGGCCCCAGCGGCGGGCGAGCACACCGCCGACCAGCGCATGGTCGACGCCCAGCTCGCGGCGCTCGCGGTGGAGGCGCTCCTCGGGAGTCTTCGCCTCGCCGTGAATCTGGTCGGGGTAGCCGGGGTACGCATGCACGAGCACGAGCTTGCCGACGTCGTGCAGCAGGGCGGAGACGAGCAGTTCGTCGCGCTCGGCGAACTCGGTCTCCTTCGCGAGCCGATCGGCGGCGCGCTGCGTGGCGACGGCGTGCAGGCGGAAGCGCTCGGGGGCCGCGTCCCAGCCCGGGATGCGCTCGAAGAAGTCGAAGACCGCGGTGCGCGAAGCCAGCGCCTCGACGCCGCTCGGCGTGAGGAGCTCGATGGCCTCGGGGACCGTGGCGATGCGGCCGCGCTTGGGAGCCGGCGCGCGGTTGGCGATCCGCAGGACGGCGATCACGAGCGACACGTCGGACTCCACGGCGGCGACGACGTCGCCGGCGGAGCTGTGCTCCTCGCGGACGAGTCGGAGGACTCGGTTGCGCGACTCGGCGAGAGCCGGGAACGCCTCGAGCGCCTCGAACGCGGCCGTCAGACGACGGCCGTGCCCCTCGGCGGCTTCACGCGCGGCGGCTGGCGCGGTCTGGGGCCGGTCCGGGACCGGCTTGAGGGCTCTCTTCACTGGAGTGGTCTCGCCTTCCGTGGCAGGGTGTTGATGCCTGCCGTCCCTGGCTTGCGGGCAACTGGACACATCATCGGCAGCGACCCGCCAGGGGTTGAGCCACGAAACCGCCAAGGCAGGGGCGTTGGGGCCGCGACCCTAACCCGAGCGACCGCTGAGACCTACCCCATCAGGGGGACACGTCGCGAGCTAGCGCCCGATCGATCCGCGCGAGCGTCTCGTCGCGGCCGAGGACGGCGACCGATTCGAAGATCCCGGGCGACACCGTCGACCCGCTGATCGCCACGCGAATCGGCTGGAAGACGTCGCGTCCCTTCACCCCGAGCTCGTCCACCACGGTGCGCAGCGCCGCCTCGAGCGTCTCCGGCGCGAACGGCTCCGCCGCGGCGATCGCATCGCGTGCGCGGCGCAGGCGATCCGGCGCGCCGTCGGTCATCACCTTGTCCCAGGCGCGCTCGTCGACAGGCTGGGGCTCGACCAGGAAGGCAGCGAGCCGCCAGAAGTCCGCGAGCGTCTGCATCTTCTCCTGCGCGATCGCCACCGCCTCCTCCGGCACCGGCCGCCCGAGGAACTCCTCGAGGCGGACGCGCAGCTCGCCGGGCGGCATCTGCCGCACGTAGTGCCCGTTCATCCAGCGGAGCTTCTGCTCGTCGAACACCGCCGGCGACTTCGAGACGCGCTCGAGCGAGAAGCGCTCGATCAGCTCCTCGGTGGTGAAGAACTCGGTGCTCTCGTCGTAGCCCCAGCCGAGCAGCGCGATGTAGTTGCGGACCGCCTCGGGCAGGTAGCCCGCGGCGCGGAGCTCCTGGACCGAGGCGGCGCCGTGGCGCTTGGAGAGCTTCTTCCCATCCGGTCCGTGGAGCAGCGGCAGGTGGGCGTAGACGGGCGGCTCGGCGCCGAGCGCCTTCAGGATCATCAGCTGGCGCGGCGTGTTCGACAGGTGATCCGCCCCGCGCACGACGTGCGTGATCTCCATGTCGCGATCGTCTACTGCGACCGCCAGGTTGTAGAGCGGGCTCCCGTCGGAGCGGGCTATCACGAAGTCGTCGATCGCCGAGTGCTCGAAGACCACGTCGCCCCGGATCACGTCATGCACCGTGGTGGAGCCCTCGTCGGGCACGCGGAGCCGCACGGCGCCGTCGTCCAGATAGGCATGCCCCTCCCCCACCAGCCGCTGGATCTCCTCCTCGTGGCGCGGCCGGCGCTCGGCCTGGGAGAACGGCCCCTCGTCGTGGTCGAGCCCGAGCCAGCCCAGGGCGTCATGGATCTGCTCCACGTTCTCGGGCGTCGAGCGCTCGCTGTCGGTGTCCTCGATCCGCAGCACGAACGCGCCGCCCGTCCGCCGGGCGAGCAGCCAGTTGTACATTGCCGTCCTAGCGCCGCCGATGTGGAGGGCTCCGGTCGGCGACGGCGCGAAGCGGACCCTCATGCTCTCTGCCACACCGCGATGCTAATCGGCGGCCACGTCTCTCCGGCGGGCGGGCTCGTGAACGCCTGGAACCGCGGCGTCGAGCGCGACTGCGACGCGATCCAGATCTTCAACCAGTCGCCGCGCGCGTGGCGGCACCGCGACTACGACGAGTCCGACGTCGCCGAGTTCCGCGAGCTTCTGGCCAAGGGGCCGGTCAGGGCGATCGTGATCCACGCGATCTACCTGATCAACCCGGCGTCGAAGGACGAGGTGATCAGGCAGAAGTCGCTCGCTGCCCTGGCGCATGCGCTCCGCACCGGGGACCGGATCGGCGCCCACGGGGTCGTGATCCATCCGGGCTCCACGGTCGGCGAGCCGCTGGAGGAGGCGATCGACCGCGTCGGCGACGCGATCCGGCACGTGCTCGCTGAGTCCGAATCGTGCCCGCTCTACCTGGAGAACACGGCCGGCGCCGGCGGGACGATCGGCCGCTCGTTCGAGGAGCTCGCGCGCCTGATCGAGCTGGGCGGCGGTGACGAGCGCATCCGCATCTGCCTCGATTCGTGCCACCTGCTGGCGTCCGGGTTCGACGTGCGGACGGCGGAGGGGCTGTCCGAGGTGATCGACCGCTGCGTCGACATCGTCGGCCTCGAGCGGCTCGGCTGCCTCCACGTGAACGACTCGCAGACCGCGCTCGGCTCGAACCGTGACCGGCACGCCCCGCTCGGCACCGGCGAGCTGGGACGCGAGGGCTGCGCGGCGTTCTTCTCCGAGCCGCGCTTCGAGGGTCTTCCGGCGATCTTCGAGGGGCCGGGGCTCGAGGGCAAGGGCGCCGCGCTGGCGGACATTCGCGTGGCGCGCGAGCTGCGCGTGGAGGGGACGGCCGCGCGCGGCCCGCGACGGCGGGGCGGGCGCAAAAAGCGGCAATAACGGCGGCCTCCGGCGGAGCAGCGTCCGGGACGTACCCCTATAGGGTGGCCTCCGGGACGTTGCCCCCTTCGGGGCGCCCTTCATTGCTGCTGTCGGCGCCCTAGAGGCCGTTGCGCAGGTCGAACTCCGCCGCCGCCGGGTCGACCGGCTCGTCGAAGAAGCGCGGGTTGACGCACGAGAACGCGTCGCCGCCGCCGTGGTACGCGCGCTCGACCGATGTGCGGCAGAGCGGCGTGGTCGGGCCGGTGAGCTTCACGCCCCCGAAGCCGTGCCGCGTGCGCTCCGCCTCGCGGAAGAGCTCGAGGTCGATCTCCACCTTGAAGACCTTGTTGAGGCAGCCCATGAAGCGCCGGCCGTTGGTCTCGTCGTCGTACAGGTACAGGTACGGACAGCCCGACTCGAGGCACCCGGACGGCAGCAGCACCCGGTCACAGAACGCGCAGCACTGACGGCACTCGGAGGTCTCTGCCTGCGCGGAGTAGGCCACGGGGAAACTGTAACCCTGAAGAGCGTTCGGCGGGCTGCTGCTAAGCCAGCTCGACCGCGCCGGGCAGGCCGTCGAGCTCGGCACGGAAGCGCGCCGGCGCCACGCGGTACTGCTCGCCGAGCACCAGGGTGCGTTCGCCGACGCAGAGCGCCAGCTCGTGGTCGCCGCGGTTGGCCGTGGCGACCTCCTTCAGGTCGTCGAGGAACGACGCCGGGATCGTGGTGCCCAGGCGCAGGGTTACGCGCGGCGGCGGGCCCGTGGGGATTGCCGCCGCCCGCGCCGCCTCGACCTCCTCCGCCGAGGGGTCGAAGATCTCGACCTCCTGGGCGACGAGCTTGGTCTCCCCCTGCTCCTTGTGGTCGACCCGGCCGCGGACGATCACGACCTTGTCGACGTCGACCTTCTCCGAGTTGGCGGCGTAGGCCGAGTTGAACACGAGCATCTCGACCTGGGCCTCGAGATCGTCGAGCGTGGCGAAGAGCATCGGATCGCCCTTCTTGGTGCGGATCCGCTTGGCCTCCGCGATCATCCCGCCGACGGTGACCCAGGAGCCGTCGCTCTTGCCCTTGAGCTCGGCGAGCGAGCACTCGACGCGTGCGCGCAGCGCGGGGCGCACCTCCTTGAGCGGGTGACTCGACAGGAAGAGCCCGAGTGTCTCCTTCTCCATCAGGTTGAGATCCCGGCGCTCGTCGGGCAGCGACGGGATCGGCGGCCGCTGGTGGAGCGG
>JAXDHW010000155.1:0-2911 GCA_034664365.1 Thermoleophilaceae bacterium | reverse complement strand
ATCTGCGCCTCGCACTCGCCCGAGCTGGCCGAGCGCGTGGCGGAGGTCTTCCGGGCGGGGCGCGTGGTCTGCGAGGCGTCGAGCGACCCGGTCGGGGTGGAGCTCGCCGGCTGCGCCAAGAACGCCGCGGCGCTGGCCGCGGGCGCCACGGAGTCCCAGGGACTGAACGCCGCCGGGATGGCCGCCGCCGACATCTTCGGCGAGGTGCTGGCGCTGGCGGAACAGAGCGGCGGGCAGGCGCGGACCTTCGTGGGCCGCGCCGGGACCGGCGACCTGGTGGCCACCGCGCTCGCGCCGTCGTCGCGCAACCGCAGCGCCGGCGAGCTGCTGGCGCAGGGCGTGCCGGCCGCGGAGATCCCCGAGCGGCTCGGACAGGCCGTGGAGGCCCTGGAGACCGTCTCGCTGCTCGCCCGCGCGATCGAGCGGGCCGGGATCTCCGCCCCGATCACCTCGGCGCTCGCCCGCCTGATCGCGGGGACGCTGCCACTCGACGAGTGGGTCGCGCTGGTGCGCGTCTCGCAGCCCCAGTCGCCGCGCCGGTCGGGCCGCCTGCGCGCCTGGTGGCGCCGCCTCCGCGGCCGCCTCAGAGGCGTGTTCGGAGTGGACGCCGGGCTCTAGACTCAACTACGAGATGAAGACCGAGATCCACCCCGAGTACGTCGAGGCGCACGTCCGCTGCACATGCGGCAACGAATTCACCACGCGCTCGACCAAGCCCGAGCTGCACGTCGAGATCTGCTCGAACTGCCACCCCTTCTACACGGGTCGCCAGAAGCTGGTCGACACCGGCGGTCGTGTGGAGCGGTTCAAGCGGCGCCAGGCTCGCGCCGGCGGCTCGCGCGGCGCTTAAGGGCTCACGCCGCCGCGTAGCGGCCGAAACTCGTACCCCTCCGACATGTTCACGTAGGGCCATGCGAACTCGTGTTCTCGCCACCCTCGCCCTGGCGCCGGCCCTCGCCGCGCCGGCCGCCGCCCACGCCGCGACGCCGGCCACGGTCCACCTCGGCAAGTGCCGGACCGGTGCCGACGCCGACCAGCGGGTCGCCACCTACAGGGCGCGCATGAAGGCGATCCCGGGGAGCGTCCGGATGGCGATGCGGTTCGAGCTCGTCGAGCACCGTTCGGGGCACCAGCCCGAGCAGATCCGGGACAAGAAGCTCAACGCGTGGCACCGCTCACACAAGGGCGTCGTCAAGTACTCCTACGCGCAGACGATCAGGCAGCTCAGCCCGGGCGGGTCCTATCGCGCGCGCGTCAGGTTCCGCTGGTACGACGCGGACGGGAACGTGATCAAGCAGGCACGGCGTGCGTCCGCCGCCTGCGAGCAGACCGGCGGCCTCCCGAACCTCGTCGTCACGGCCGTGAGCTTCGCGCAGGGCAAGACATCCGGCACGACGGACTACACGGTGTCGATCGGCAACACCGGCGAGAGCGCCGCGGAGAACTTCAAGGTGACTCTGATCGTGGACGGCGCGATCGTGGACGAGCGCCGGGTCGAGCGCCTTGACGCGGGGGAGAGCGAGTCGATCATGCTGAACGGCCCCCGTTGCGACCACGTCCGCGCGGTGGTCGACCGCGACCACCAGATCGCCGAGTCGATCGAGGACGACAACTCCCTCCGCACCCGCTGTCCTTGACGCCCGGGCCTCACGGGGCGCGCTGCGGGCGCCGATAGCATGACGGCATGACCGACGAGGCTGCCACGACCCGCCTCGACGAGGAGGGCCTCCAGAGCCGCCGCGACGCCCCGATCGGCGGCCAGGCCGTCCTCGAGGGCGTGATGATGCGCGGCGTCTCCACCTGGGCCGTCGCCGTCCGCAAGCCCGCGCCCGACCAGGTCGCCGACGGGCGTGTGATGCCGCGCGGCGAGGTTCCGCGCGGTGAGATCGAGGTGGTGTCGGAGCCGCTCGTCTCGTGGGTCCGCCGCCACCGGCTGCTGCGCCTTCCGATCGTCCGCGGCGTGGTTGCGCTGGCCGAGTCGCTCAAGATCGGCTTCAGGGCGCTGGGGATCTCCGCGAGCGCCCAGGCCGACGACCAGGACGAGGAGATCGGCCGCGGCATGTGGGCCGGCACCGTGGTCGTGTCCGTCCTGTTCGCGATCGGGCTGTTCTTCCTCGTGCCGGTCGGGATCGCGAGCCTGCTCAAGCCCCAGCTCCACCCCGCGATCGTGTTCGTGCTCGTGGAGAAGCTGATCCGCATCGCGATCTTCCTCAGCTACCTGTGGCTGATCTCGCGGATGAAGGAGCTTCAGCGCGTGTTCGAGTACCACGGCGCCGAGCACAAGACAATCTCGTGCTACGAGGCCGGCCTGCCGCTCACGCCCGAGAACGCCAAGCGCTTCTCGCGCCTCCACCCGCGCTGCGGCACCAGCTTCCTGCTGATCGTCATGGTCGTGGCGATCGTCGTCTTCGCGCCGCTCGGCACCCCGGCCTGGTACATCCTCTTCCCCTCGCGCGTGGTCGGGATTCCGCTGGTCGCCGGGCTCGCCTTCGAGTTGATCAAGCTGTTCGGCAAGAACCGCGACAAGCGCTGGGCGCAGATCCTCATGTGGCCCGGGATGCAGCTCCAGAAGCTCACCACCCGCGAGCCCGACCTGAGCCAGCTCGAGGTCGCGATCGTCTCGCTCCAGGCCGTGCTGGCTGTCGAGAATCCGGACCAGGCCACCGAGGAGGAGCGGGTGGGCATGGAGGTCGTGGCCTAACCTCGATCTGATGATCGAGCGGCTGGTCGAGCAGATAGAGAGCCGCTTCGAGGACCTCTCGAAGCAGATGACGGACCCCGAGGTGATCGGGGACCGCGAGCGCTACGCCGACGTCGGCCGCGCGTACAGCTCGATCGAGCCGGCGCACGCGCTGGCGCTGGAGTACCGGCAGGCCACGGACGACGCCAGCACGGCGCGCACCCTGCTCTC
>JAXDHW010000255.1:0-13137 GCA_034664365.1 Thermoleophilaceae bacterium | reverse complement strand
AGCGCCCCCGCTCGTCGAGCCGGTAGCGCGCGAGCACGCCGAGCGTGCGCAGCCCGTACTCGACGCTCGCGCGGAACGAGACGCTCGACGCCTCGAGGAAGTAGCGCGTGGGGATCGGCAGCTCGACCACGCGCGCGCCGCGCGCCACCACCTGGGCGAACATCTCCTGGTCGAAGACGAACCCGTCGCTGTTCCGCGCGAACGGGATCGAGCGCAGGAACTCGGCCGAGAAGGCGCGGTAACCCGTGTGGTACTCGGAGTAGCGGCGGCGGAACGCTCGGTTCTCGATCCAGGTGAGGCCGCGGTTGCCGATCCACTTCCAGCGCGGCATCCCACCGGCGATCGTCTCGTCCTCGAGCAGCCGCGACCCGATCACCACGTCGGCCTCGCCGCGCTCGATCGGCTCGACCATCTCGCGCATCAGCGCGGGGTCGTACTGGTTGTCGGCGTGCACCATCACGACCACGTCGGCGCCGTCGCGGACCGAGCGCACGTAACACGTCTTCTGGTTCGCCCCGTAGCCGCGGTTGGCCGGGTGGGCGATCACGTCGAACCCCTCCTGGAGCGCCACGGGCGTCGTCTCGTCGGAGCTCGCGTCGTCCACGAGCAGGGCGCGGTCGGCCGCGTCCACCGGCATCTCGCGCGCGACCTGCGGGATCGTGCTCGCCGCACCGTATGCGGGCAGCACGGCATGCACGCTGTGCTCGCGCCCCCGCGGCCCGGCCAGCGGGCGCGGCGGGTGCAGCACCTCCAGCCTGTGAGCGACCACCACGCGCTCGTCGCCGAGCGACATCGACAGGCTGAGGCCCGCCGGAAGCATCCGCCGCAGCGCGCCGATCACCGCGGCGAGGCCGCCGCCGCGCTGCGCCAGCCCCTCGAGCCAGTAACGGGCCGAGAAGGTCCGCACGAAGGAGACGTCGTCGGACACGAACATGCCCTCCCCCAGGATCAGCTCGCGCAGCGTGAGGCGCGGTACGAGGAACGTGTGCGCGGGCAGGAGCCCCCACCAGCGCGCGCCCGCGATCCGCGCCGTGAGCGACGACGGGTCCGGCGTGACGACGCACAGGACGCCGCCCGGCCGCAGCAGGTCGCGGCAGCGCCGGAGTGCCCCGACCGGGTCGTCGAGGTGTTCGAGCACGTCGGCCATGACGATCGCCGCGTACCCGTCCGCCGGCCGGTGCTCCTCGAGCGTGTGCTCGTGCACGTCGAGGCCGAGCACGTCGCGCGCGTAGGCGGCGGCACCGGCGGACAGCTCGAGCCCCTCGACCTCGTAGCCGCGCCGCCGCGCCTCATCGAGCAGGAGCCCGTGGCCGCAGCCCACGTCGAGCAGGCGCCCGGCGGGCGCGTAGCGAGCCACCATGTCGAGCAGGCGCGCGGCGGTGCGGCGCCGCCCCGGCTCCTCGGCCAGGTACGCGTCGTCGTGCATGTCCCGGTAGAGCCCGGTCAGCTCCGCGCCCGGCGGAAGCGACGGCTGGTGAACCGTGCCGCACTCGGCGCACTCGTACAGGTCGCCGTGCTCGCCGGTGCGGTGGTTGGTCGGCGAGAAGGCGTCGGCGGTCAGCTCGGCCCCGGTGCCGCGGTGGCGGAGGGAGAGCTGCCCGGCGCAGATCGGGCACGCGGCGGGGGCTGCCATGAGCGCCGCAGATTAGCCACCCCTCCATAAGATCAGCGGGATGCTCGAAGAGGTCCGACAGGCTGCCGAGGCCGCGCGCTCGACCGTGGACGCGATGGCGGCCGCGCCGAACGAGGCGCTCGACCGCGCGCTCGTGGAGATCGCCGACCGGCTCCGCTCGGCGGGCGAGCCGATCCTCGCGGCGAACGCCGAGGACCTCGAGGCGGCCACCGATCTGACCGGCGCGCTCCGCGACCGCCTGCGGCTCGACCCCGAGCGGCTGGCCGCCATGGAAGCGCAGGTCCGGGCCCTGGCGGAACTGCCGCACGTCCCCGAGGAGGGCGAGACGCTCGAGCACAGCGGCCTGCGCGTGACCGAGCGCCGCATCCCGATCGGCGTGGTGGGCGCCAACTACGAGGCACGCCCGAACGTGACCGTCGACGTCGCCTCCCAGCTCGTCAAGTCACGCAACGCCGGCGTGCTGCGCACCGGCGGCGCCGCCCTGCGCACGTCGATCGCCTGCGTCGACCTCGCGATCGCGCCCGGGCTGGCCGCCGCGGGCCTCCCGGACGGCGCAATCCAGATCGTGCGAACAGCCGACCGCGCGGCGGCCGAGGCGCTCGTCTCGATTCCCGAGCTCGTGCGGCTCGTGATCCTGCGCGGGAGCGGGCCGACCACGGCGCACCTCGCCGACGTCGGCGCGAGGCACGGCACGCGGATCCTGGCCCACGCCGAGGGCGGCGGCGTCCTCTACCTCGACCGAAGCTGCGACGAGGGCCGGGCCGTCGGACTCGTGCGCGAGAGCCTCGACCGGCTGGGGGTGTGCAACCGGCTCAACCTCCTCCTGATCCACCGCGACGTGTACGACTCGCTGCTGCCGGCGATCCAGCCCGTGCTCGACGACCTCGGGGTCGCGCCGTCGCTGCCCCCGCACGAGCACCCGCTGGGACACGAGTGGGCCACGGACACGGGCAACGAGGCGAACGTGACGATCGCCCCGGTGGCCGGCCCCGAGGCTGCCGCAGGAGTGGCCAACGAGGTCACCTCCGGCCTCGCGGCCGGGTTCGCGGGCGACGACGAGGCCGCCGCCGACGCGTTCCTGCGCCGCTACCGCGGCACCGGCGCGTTCTGGAACGCCTCCACGCGCTGGCTCGACGGCTTCAAGCTCCTCCAGGCGCCCGAGACCGGAATCAACGTCGACAGCGTGCCGGGCCCGCGCGGGCCGGTGACCTACCGCGATCTCCACCTCCGCCAGTGGCGCGTGGTGGCAGCCGCCGCGTGACGGCGCTCGCGGCCGCGCCGGCCTCAGAACCGAGCCGGGAGACCTGGGCGCAGCGTGGGATTGAGCTCGCGCGCCCGCGCGTACGAGACGCGCGCCGCGGCGATCCGCCCGCGGGTGAGCTGGATCCGCGCGAGCGTGACCCACGTCCGCACGTCCCCCGGGCTGCGGCGTGTGGAGCCGGACATGATGCGCTCCCCCTCCGCCGGATGCCCGCTCAGGAGCAGGCTCACCGAGACCCCGATGTCCCGGTACACGCTCGGGAACAGCACCGAGTCGGACGCCCGGACCTGGCGGGCGGCGCGCGCGTAGTCGGGCGTCACCATGAAGTTGTGGAAGGCTGTCGCGAGCTCGGACTGTGAGCGATAGGTGAGCATCGAGGCGACGACCCCGGCCACACACACGGCAACGACGACCGCCCGGACGAGAACCCTGGTGAGCACCGTCTCATTATGGGCGGCCGCCGCGGCGCTTTTCGCGGGACCGGTCGCGACCGCGTTCACGAGCGGTGGTTATGGACTTCCGGCGGGCGAAGCCGGCAGCCAGTCGCAGCTCATCGCCACGGCGGCCGCGCTCGGCCTGATCGCCCTGCTCGCGATCGTGGCCCCGTGGTCGCTCTTTCCCCGCGGCCTGCCGCTGCTCGCCCTCGCGGCACTGCTCGGCCTGGGCCTGTGGACCGGGCTCTCGACCGGCTGGGCGCAGATCCTCGACACCGCTGTCCAGGACACGGACCGGCTCGCGATGTACTGCGCCTGCTTCGGCCTCGCGCTGATCGTGATGCGGGTGCCGGCGATCCGCCGGATCGCTCCCGAGGTCCTGCTCGCCGGCGTGCTCGTGGTGAGCCTGTACGCCCTCGCCGGGCGACTGCTGCCGGACCTCGTGGATCAGAAGGTCAACTCGACACGCCTCAGCCAGCCGCTCACGTACTGGAACGCGCTCGGGATCTTCACCGGCTTCGGCGTGCTGCTCGGTGTCGCGGTCGCGGGCGACGAGATGCGTACCCGGCTCTGGCGCTCACTCGCCTGCGCAGCCGCCGTCCCGTGTGGGTTCGCGGCGTTCCTCACGCTGTCGCGCGGAGTCGTCGCCGCCGTGGCGGCGGGCCTCGTCGTGGCGATCGCGCTGGGCCGGGGCCGGGGAACGGCGATCGCCGCGGTGTGCGCCGTGGTTCCGATCGCCGCGCTCGCACTCGTGACCGGCGCAGCCTTCCCGGAGGTGCTCGAGCAGGGCACGGACAGGGCGGCTCAGGTCTCGCAAGGAGCGACGTTCCTGCCGCTGGCCGTCGCCGCGACCGTCGCGGCGGGCCTCGCGTTCGCGTGGCTCTCGCGCTCGCGCCTCGCGCGCGGAGAGCTGCCGCTGCGCGGTCGCGGCCGGACGGCGGTGGCGATCCTGATCGTCCCGCTCGTGCTCGGCCTCGCGGTGGCGATCTCCAGCCAGAGCACCGAGAAGACGGTCGTGCCCAAGACCGCGTCGCGGTTCACGCGCGCCGACACCAACCGCGGGCACTACTGGCGCGTCTCGCTGCGCGCGTTCGAGCGGCACCCGATCAACGGCGTGGGGTCGGGGAGCTTCGCCACGGTCTGGGCGCGCGAGCGCGGCAAGGACCAGCCCGCGCTCGACGCGCACTCCCTGTATCTCGAGACGCTCGCCGAGCTCGGAGTCGTCGGCGGCCTGCTCCTCCTCGCCTTTGTGGGGGCCACGACGGCCGGGGTCGTGCGCGCCGCGCGCGCCGGACGAGGCGACGCCGTGGTCGTCGCCGCCGCCGCCGTCCTGGGGGCGTTCGCGGTACACGCGGGCCTCGACTGGGACTGGGAGATGCCGGCCGTGTCCCTGATCCCGCTGATCCTCGCGGCGGCCGTGCTCCAACGTAGGATTGATTCGTGAGCCAGCCCTGGATCTCGGTGGTGATCCCTGCGTTCAACGAGGAGCACGGGATCGCCGGAGCGGTCACGGCCGCGTGCGAGTGGCTCGAAGCCCGCGCCGGAGGCGACTACGAGCTGATCGTGGTGGACAACGCAAGCACGGACGCCACCGTCCAGCGGATTCAGCCGCTGATCGACGGGCCGCGCGTGCATCTGCTCCGGAACGACCGCAACCGCGGCAAGGGCCACTCGATGCGGCGCGGGATGCTCGCCGCGCGCGGCGACCTGCGGCTCCACTGCGACGCCGACTGCGTCGGGTCGTTCGAGTCGCTGCCGCGGATGCTCGAGCTGATCGCCGACTCCGACGTGATCGTGGGCTCGCGGCTCGGGGCGGGGTCGCGCGTGGCCCAGCGCCAGCCGCTCTACCGGCGGATCGTGGGACGGTCGTTCCAGGAGCTCTGCCGGCGCGTGCTGCGCGAGCCGACGCACGACCTCTACTGCGGCTTCAAGCTCTGGCGTGCCGAGGCGGCGGTCGCGGCGTACTCGCGCTCGAAGCTCGAGGACTGGGTCTTCGACGCCGAGGTGCTGGCGATGGCGCGGGCGCTCGGCTATCGCGTCCGCGAAACCGGCATCGCGTGGTCGGACCGCGACGGCTCGCGGCTCTCGATGGCGCGCGTGCTCCTGCCCTCGGTGCGCGACCTGCTCGCGGCGCGGCGCAACGTGCGGCGTGAGGCCGGACGCTCGGGCGCGGCCCGCGCGCTCGTGCCGGAGCCCGCCGACCCCCGCCCTTGAGGCTCCTCCGGAGGCTCGACCGCTTCGAGCTCGGCGCGCTGGCCGCGCTCGCCGCGCTGTCGGTCGCCGTCCTGGCCGGCCTGCTGATCCGGGTCTGGACGAAGGGCGGGATCGTGACCGGCTCGGATGGGCTGCTGGTCATCGACCAGCTCCAGTACCTCAACTGGCTCCGGCAGGCGGGGGACCACCTGCTGATCGGAAACCTCTACGAGCTCCACTCGGCCCCCGGGGTGACCTGGCACAGGAGCTTCCTCCACCCCGGGCTCGTGGTCTCGGGGCTCCTGCACCGCGCCGGCCTGGGGCTCGCCGCCTCGTACCTCGTGTGGAAGCCGGTCGCGGTGGCGGCGCTGTTCGCGGGCGCCCTGCTCTACGTGCGCCGGTTCCTCGACCACACGGGCGACCGACGGCTCGCCCTGGTCGTCGCGCTGTTCGGGGCCTCGCCGATCGCCGCGCTGGTGGCCTGGACGGGCACCGGAGGGGCGGCAAGGGAATTCGATTTCGATTTTTTCGCGCGCGAGCTGTGGCCCGGCAACTACCTGTGGGGCTATCTGTTGACCGCGATCGCCGTGGGACTACTGCCGCTCGCGCTGCTCGCCTACGAGCGCGGGCGACTCGGGTGGGCTGCCGCTGCCGGGCTGCTCGCCGCGTGGTTCCAGCCGTGGCAGGGCGCGACTCTGATCCTCGTCATCGTCGCCGGCGAGGCGATCGCCGAGCGTCGGCTCCGCCCGCGGCGGCTCGCGCTGCCGCTGCTCGCGACGGCGGCACCGCTCGTCTACTACTTCGTGCTGTCGAAGGCCGACGCGGCGTGGCGGCTCGCCGACCGCGCCAACGACCTCCCGCGCTGGCCCTGGTGGGTCACCGTGGTCGGGCTGGCGCCGCTCGCGGTTCCGGCGGCGCTCGCGTACGTGCGTCCCGGGCGGCTCGACTTCGGCCGCGCCGCCCTGCTCGCGTGGCCGGTCGCCGGGCTCCTGATCTTCTACCTGCCGTTCGGCACGTTCCCGTTCCACGCGTTCCAGGGCCTCGCGCTGCCGCTGTCGGTGCTCGCGGTGATGGGCGTGCGCCGGCGCCTCGGGGACCGGCGGCCGCCGGCGATCGCGGGCGTCGCGGCCGCCGCCCTGCTGATCGTGCCCGGCACGATCCACCTGGCGCAGGAGATGCGCGACGGGATCGAGCGCGGGAACCAGGCCCACTACCTCACCCCCGGCGAGCACGACGCGCTCACCTACCTCGACCGCAGCCCCGACTCCGGCGGCGTGATCGCGCCCGACTACATCGGCACGGTCGTGCCGGCCTACACGGGGCGGGCGACGTTCGTGGGTGCCGGCTCGTGGACGCCGAACTTCCTTGCCGCCCGGGCATTCGTGAACCGCCTGTTCGCGGGGCGGCTCACGCGCGAGGAGGTGGAGGCCTTCGTGACCACGAGCGGGGCCCGCTTCCTGCTGTCGGACTGCCACGGCCGCGCCGACATCGAGCCGCTCGTGCGCGGCTTCACCGATCCACCGCGCCGGTTCGGCTGCGCGGCCGTCTACCGCGTGGGCGGGTAGTGGCCCTGGTGCTGGGTGCCGCGCCGCGGACCTGGACCGCCGCGGTCCTCCGCATGACGCTCGCGCGCGCAGCCCTCGTCGCCGACGGGTCGAGCGGCATCGGGGTGCGACTCGAGCACCGGGCCGGGCCGGTTTGAACGTCCGCAACCCTCGGTTCCCGCTCTTCGACTCCGTGCGCGGCCTGGCCGCACTGAGCGTGGTCACCTGCCACATCGCGCTGACCCTCAACGGATTCGCCAATCCGCATGTTGGCCGCTACCTGATCCAGCTGAACATCGGCGTGGCGGTGTTCTTCATGATGTCCGGCTTCCTCCTGTATCGCCCGTTCGTCGCCGCTCGTTTCGCCGGGGTGAGGATGCCCGCGACCGGTGCCTACGGCATCCGCCGCTTCTTCCGGATCGTGCCGGGCTACTGGGTAGCTCTCCCCTTGATCGCCATCTGGCTCGAGCTCCCCGCCGTGCTCAACAACCCCCCGCCGTACTTCGGGTTCGCCCAGGTCTACGACCGCTCGACTCTCTTCAACGGCTACGGGGTCGCGTGGACGCTCTGCGTCGAGGTGCCCTTCTACCTGCTGCTCCCCGTGTGGGCGTTCGCCATGCGCCGCCTGCCGGGGCGATCGCGTCGCGCGCTCGTGCTAAGCGAGGTCGTCGGGTTGGGGCTGCTGTGCGTTGGGGCGCTCGTCTGGAACACGACCCAGTCGCAGCACGGAGCGGGTCCCGTGCCTATCACGACCGCCGTATCGTCCTTCCCGGCGTTCGTCGACCAGTTCGCCATCGGGATGATGCTCGCGATGGCGAGCGTGGCGCTCGGAGGCCGCGAGCCGCGGGCGATCCGGGTCGTGCATCGAGCTTCCTGGCTCTGTTGGCTCGTGGCAATCGGAGCCTGGGTCGTGCTCTGCAACATCGGCAGCGTGGGCACGGGATCGGGGGAGGTCGTACGGCACGAGCTGCGCGGCCTGGTCGCGGCCGCCGTGCTGCTGCCGGCGGTGTTCGGGGACGACCGCGGCGGCGTGGTCCGACGGCTCCTCGCCGACCGCCGGGTCCAGTGGGTAGGGCTGATCTCGTATTCCCTCTACCTCTGGCACGCGGCGATCGTCGTGAAGGCCGGGCGCGCCGGATGGGCGGACCGGCTCGGCTGGCTCGGCTTCACGATCGGTGCCCTGGCGGCATCCCTGGCCGTGGGGGCGATCGCGTTCTACGCGTGGGAGCGACCGAGCCTGCGGCTTGGCCGCCGGATCGCCTGGCGCGCGGACGGGGGGAGGCGGTAAGCCGCCCGCCCGCCATGGTCATCCCGAACTGGAACGGCGGCAGTGGCTGACCGGCTGTCGGACTGCCACGGCCGCGCCGACATCGAGCCGCTGGTGCGCGGCTTCACCGATCCACCGCGCCGCCTCGGCTGCGCGACGGTCTACCGGGTGTCGACGTAGCGCAGCAGCGCGCTGCCGGCCGTGAAGCCGGAACCGACCACGGTGAGCATCAGCAGGTCGCCGTCGGCCAGGTCGTTGCCGTCGAGCCCCGCGCAGAGCGTCGTCAGCACGCCCGCGCCGCCCTGGTTGCCGGCCGTCTGCACGTTGTGCCAGTGCTGGTCGTCCGCGATGTCGAGCGCGGCGACGAGGTCCTCGAGCAGCCGGTAGTTCATCTGGTGGGCCATGAACGCCCGCAGGCCGGACATCGTCAGGCCATTCCGCTCGAGCATCTGGTTGGCGCTCTGGACGAGCAGGTCGGTGGCGATCGGCTTGATCGCCGCGCCGTCCATGCTGAAGTAGCCTCGGATCGGCGTGAGCGCCAGCTCAGTGCCCTCGTTGCGCGCCGCCATCGTGAGGTCCACGAGCTCGAGCCCGACAGCAGGCGCCTCCGGCTGGAGCAGCAGGGCGCCGGCGCTGTCACCGAAGAAGATCTCGAAGCGGCGGTCCTCGTGGTCGACCACGCGGCTGTACTTCTCGGCCGCGACCAGCGCGACCCGCTTCAGGCCGCGCGTGTTGAGGAGAGCATCCGCCACCGCGAGCCCGTAGATGAACCCGGAGCACGAGGCGTTCATGTCGAACGGGACCGCCGTCATGCCGAGCTTGCCCGCTACCCAGGAGGCCGTGGCGGGCGCCAGGGTGTCGGGGGTGCTGGTCGCGCAGATCAGCAGCTCGACGTCGCGTTCCCCCCATCCGGCGCCTTCGAGCGCGGCGCGGAGCGCCTCGACCGCGAGGTCGCTCGTGTCGACCCCGTCGACCGCCCGGCGCCGCTCCAGGATGCCCGTGTGCGACTCGATCCAGTCGGCCGTGGTGTCGAGTGACCGAACCAGGTCGTCGTTGGTCACGCGGCCCTCGGGGTGGTGGTGCCCGTGGCCGGCGATGAACGTTGCAGGCATCGCGCAAGTCTAGGATCCGCATGCGTGCGATCCGAGCCCCCAAGCGCACCGGCGGCCTCGCCAAACCTCGCGACGCCCAAGTTCCCGCTGCTCGACTCGCTGCGTGGCGTGGCCGCGCTGAGCGTGTTCGGCGCCCACGTCGTGATCTACCTCTTCAACGCCGGCGTCGGCGCCGGTCCGCTGCTCACCCGGCTCGACCCGGGGATCGCGATCTTCCTGCTGCTGTCGTCGTTCCTGCTCTACCGGCCGTTCGCTCAGGCCCGCTTCGACGGGACGCCGCCGCCCGCGGTGCTCCCGTTCGGCGCGCGGCGGGTGCTCCGGATCGTGCCGGTCTACTGGCTGTCGCTGCCGCTGGTCGCGCTGTGGCTCGGCGACCACCGCCCCTTCACGTTGGAGGGAGTTCCGACGTTCTTCGGCTTCGCGCAGATCTACGACGGGCAGACGATCGCCGGCGGGATCGGCCAGGCGTGGACGATCTGCGTCGAAGTCACCTTCTACGCGATGTTGCCTGTCTGGGCGTGGGCGCTGCGGCGCGTTCCGTTCCGCTCGCCGCGAGGCTTCCTTGTCAGCGAAGTGGGGGCGCTGATCGCGATCTTCACGTTCAGCGTCGTGTGGAAGGCGGTCGCCTTCCAGTCCGGGGCGACGACCCCCGGGATCGGGCCCGTCAAGGTCACGCCGGAGCTGTTCACGCTGCCGGCCTTCCTCGACTCGCTCGCCTTCGGGATGCTGCTGGCGGTGGTCAGCGTCGCATGGAGCGCACGTGAGGTCCAGCCAGCCGCGGTGCGGCTGATCGACCGCGCGCCGTGGCTTCCGTGGCTCGCCGCCGCAGGCCTCTGGTGGCTCTCGGGGATCGGCGGCGGCACCTACAAGGTCAGCTCCACCGGCTTCTACATCGCGCACCAGGAGATCAACGTCCTTGTGGCCGTGGCGCTGTTCCTGCCGGCGATCTTCGGCGACTGGCGCCGCGGCTGGGTGCGGCGACTGCTGGTGAGCCGCACGCTCGTCTGGCTGGCGACGATCTCGTACGGGTTCTACCTCTGGCACCTCGCGGTCATGCGCAAGCTCCAGGTCGCCGGGCTCGCGGACGATTCGCCGATCGGGTTCCTGCTGCTCAGCTTCCTCGGCTCGGCGGCGTTCGGGGCGGCGAGCTACTACCTGGTGGGCCGCTATTTCATCGAGCTTGGGCGGAAGCTGCCGCGCGGGCGCAGGGGCGAGGCGCGTGCGCGCCGGGCCGAGATACCGGCGGCGGCTGCCCCCGCGCGCGTCCCATGAGCGCCCGGCGTGTCGCCCTGGTCGCGGGCGGCTCCAGCGGGATCGGGCTCGAGATCGCGCGCGCGCTGCTCGCGGAGGACCACGACGTGACGATCGTGGGGCGGCGGCAGGAGCGGCTCGAGCGGGCCGTGGAGGAGCTCGGCGCCGCGGTTCACGCCGTGGGCGCCGACCTCACCGACGAGGCCGCGGTCCGTGACGCCGTCGAGGCCCATGCCGATCGCTTCGGCCGCCTCGACACGCTCGTGAACAGCGCCGGCTATGGCGGGCCGCGCGGGCCGATCGAGGACCTCGACGTGGCTCAGATCGACCGCATCCTGGCCGCCGACCTCAGGGCAACGATCCTGCTGACCCGCGAGTGCGTGCCGATGCTCCGCGCCAGCGGCGCGGAGCACGGCCGGGCGCTGGTGGTGAACGTCACGTCGGTGGCCGCACGGCTCGGCGTCGAGTCGGTCGCGGCCTACTCGGCCGCCAAGGGCGGGGTGGCCGCGTTCGGCCGCGCGCTGGCGGCGGACCTGGCCGGCGCCGGCGTGCAGGTCACCACGCTGCTGCCCGGCTACGTCGACACGCCGATGAGCAACTGGGTGCCGGTGGAGCGCGGCGAGATGCTGGCGCCCGCTGACCTGGCCGAGGGCGTGCGGCTGCTGCTGCGCGTCTCGCCCGCGTGCCACATCGCCGAGCTCCGCTTCGAGCGCCGGGCGGGACCCGTCTAGCCAGTGAGCGTCGGCTCGGCCGCGGCCGGCTCGGCCGCAGCGACGGCCGGCTGCTTGGCGTCCGCGGTCGCGGGCCAGCGCCCGCGGGCGGCGTGCGCCAGCGCCGCGAGGTAGCACGCCAGCGCGAGCAGCGTGGTGACCCTGAAGCCCAGCGTGATCGCCACCGTCAGAGCGAGAATCGATGCCAGCACGGATGCAAAGCCGTTGATCCCCCAGGCCCAGGCGACACCGCTCGGATGGAGCCCGGCGAGGCGCTGGAGGCCGATCGGCATCGCCATGCCGAGCACCACGCCGACGGGAGCGAGCACGGCCACCGCGACCGCGACCCGCAGCGCGAACGCCTCGCCCACCAGCGCGTGGATCATCGGCTCGAGCGCGAACGCCGAGACGCCGATCAGCCCACACGCGGCGGACAGCGACACGATCAGGCCGCGCCGCGGATCGCGCCAGCGCGGCGAGAGCCAGGAGCCGACGCCGGTCGCGAGGAGAAGCGCGAAGAGCACGATCGAGAGCGCGTATGTCGGGAACCCGAGCAGGAGCACGAAGCGCTGGATCAGGACGACCTCCAGCACCAGGTAGCCGACGCCGATGGCGGCGAAGTAGGCGAGCGACGAGAACGGCGGACGCCCGGCGTCGCGCACCAGCCGCAGCGGCACGACGAACGCTGCCACGGAGAGCACCAACACGATCCCCAGCACGGCCAGGAGCACGAAGAACGGGGCGCGGCTCAGATAGGTCGCGCCCGGTGGAGCGGGGGCGAAGACGTCGCCGAGGCGCGTGGGATTGAGGAAGAACGGCTTGTCGTCGGTCGAGGGGCACACGTTTGAGCGGTAGTCCGCGCAGAAGGCGTTCGGGCTGCCGGCCGCGGCCAGGCCGCGCCATTCGAGCCGGTTGGGCCCGCCGGGCGCGAACACCACGCCGCTCGGCTGGGTGCCGGAACGCTGCGCCGCGAGGCGTCGGATGAGGGCCAGCTCCGAGGTCATGTACGGCCGGAGCCGCGTGAGCACCGTGCCCGCCGGCCCGCTCCGGGTCCGCCCGAGGATCGTCACCACGTTGCGCTCGGGATGCTCCACGCCCCTTCGCCGCAGCGTCTCGAGCGCCATCACGGTCGCGCGCAGCGCCTCCTCGCCTGTGAAGCGATACGGGCGCGAGATGCTCAGGACGCCGTTCGGCCGCAGGTGGTCGAGGTACTCGTCGAACGCCTCGACCGTGTAGAGGTTGTTCTCCGACAGCGCGTAGGCGGCTCCGAGGTTCGCCGCGAGGGTGTTCGTGAACCCGATGTGGACGGTGTCGTACTTCGTGTCGCGGGCGGCGAGCGTCGAGCGGCCGTCGCCGACCTCGGTGCTCACGCCCGGGAGCGTGTAGGGCGCTCCCGACCAGCGGACGAGGTCCTTGTCGACGACGTCGACGATTCCCTGGTTGAGCTCGATCACGTCGACCCGCTGGCGCGAGCTGAGCGCGTTGTAGATGTCGCGCCCGCCGCCGCCGCCGATCACCAGGGCCTGGCCCGGGCCGGTGATCGCGTAGCCGATCGACTGGGGCCCGAGTTCGAGCGCACGCCAGTCGGGCAGCGGCTCGCCGCGCTTGTGCGCCGGCACCGGTGCGAAGTCCTGGTCGTAGGTCAGCGCCGCCTGGTGCCCGTGCCCGCCGCGGTAGCCTACCACGCGGCTGATCGGCGTCCAGCGGTCGCCGGCGACGGAGATCCGGAACG